>JAKAVX010000094.1 GCA_021827465.1 Deltaproteobacteria bacterium
CAGATGGCGCGACAGCCGCGGAGTCGAGGAGAGCCCGCCGCCGACGCGGACGGCGAAGCCCTCGCGGCCGTCCTTCACGATTCCGACCAACGCGACGCAGTTGATCTCGGGCGCGTTGCACTGGTAGCCGCACGCCGCGATCGTGATTTTGTGCTTGCGCGGCAGGTCCGAGTATTCGCGATTTCCGTAAAAGAAGCTCGCGGCTTCGCGGACCACGCCGGTTACGTCGAAAAGTTCGTTGCGGTCGACGCCCGCCAGCGGGCATCCGGTGATATTACGCACCACGTCTCCGCATCCGCCCATCGTGGTCAGCCCGACCGACTTCAGCCGCCCGAGAATCGCCGGGAAGCGGTCAAGCGTGATGTAGTGGAGCTGGATGTTCTGACGGGTGGTAAGTTCGCCCTGGTCGCGCCCATACTGCTCGGAAATTTCGCCGATCGCGGCGAGACCCGCAGGGCTCAGGATGCCGCTCGGGATCTTCACGCGCATCATGAAGGTCCCGACCTTCGGCTTGTCGTGGTACATCCCGAACCACTGGAGGCGAACGATGTCTTCCTCGGGGAGCTTTTCGTACGACGTTTCGACCAGCCGGTCCCATTGACCGCTCAGTTCGGTGGGGAACAACTCGCGCTTAAGCCGCTCGACGGAATTGCGCTTGAGCACGAGGTCCCACGAAGGCGGTTCACGTCTGGGCATCGCTATGAAAACTCCGGCTGCTCGATACGGTTACGGCTGAAACTGGCGAAAAGATAACTTTAGTGACCACTTTAGTCAACTAATTATATGACTCACAGAGTCTCCTATTTCATGTATCCCCGCAACGTGCTAAAAGTCGCGATGGAATCACATGAAATTCGGTATCGGCGTCGACTACTCCCTGAAGGCTCTGCTGATGCTTGCGGAGCGCTATCCGTCGTCCGCTCCGCTCCGAGTGGAGGAGATTGCGGCCGCGCAGGCGATCCCCGAGAACTACCTGCGCCGGCTGCTGATCGAGCTTAAGCGTGGCGGGCTGGTTGCGAGTCAGAAGGGTCCAAACGGGGGGTATATGCTCGCGCGCCATCCCGCGCGCATCTCGATGGGCGACGTGGTGGAGATAATCGAGGGCGGCTACGTTCCGGTGGATTGTCTCGAGGAAAACGGCAGCGCGACCTGTCCGCGCGATCAGCCGTGCCCGATGCGCGACGTATGGCGCGAGGTGCGCGACTCGGTGAACACGATCCTGCGCCGCACCACGCTTCAATCGCTATCCGATCGCCGGCGAGGCGCCCTGAGCTTCAGCATCTAAGGCGCGCGCGTCGGCTGCGCCGGATTCGCGCAAAAAGACGAGCGCAAGCTGGTCGTCAGCGGGCGAAGCTCCTAAGATTCGAGCTTCCGAGCCGGCGCGAATCCACGAGCATGTCTTGCTGGGACCCGGCATCAAACGTCCATACAAGGAGCGATAATGGCGACGTACAAAGGCGAATGTTTTTGCGGGGCTGTTCGTTTGGAAGCTTCCGGAGAGCCGGAAGCGATGGGATATTGTCATTGCCGATCGTGCCGATCGTGGTCGGGCGGCCCGGTCAATGCTTTCACGCTGTGGAAGCCCGACGCGGTGCGCGTCACCGCGGGCGCCGAGAACATTGCAACGTTCCAGAAGACGGAACTCAGTCAGCGGCAGTACTGCCGGAAATGCGGCGGGCATCTGATGACCAACCATCCGCCGCTCGGAATGGTGGACGTATTTTCGGCGACGCTGCCGACGCTGAAGTTCGTCCCCGCCGTCCACGTAAACTACGCCGAGACGGTTTTGCGAATCCGTGACGGGCTGCCCAAACTGAAGGATTTTCCCAAGGAGTTTGGCGGCTCAGGCGAAGCCGTGCCGGAGTAAAAACCGCGCACGCCGAATAACAAAGAGGGCGCCGGAGCATCTCCAGCGCCCTTTTGCATATATTCGACGGTCCTGGATCTACTTCAGGTTCTGGTTGGCGAACTCCCAGTTGACCAGGTTCCAGAACGCCTCGACGTACTTGGGCCGCGCGTTGCGATAGTCGATGTAATAGGCGTGCTCCCAGACGTCGCAGGTGATAATCGCGTGCTTGCCGTGGGCGAGCGGCGTATCGGCGTCATGGGTCGATTCGACCGCGAGCGAGCCGTCGGCGCCCTGCACCAGCCAGGCCCATCCGCTGCCGAAATGTCCCGTCGCCTCCTGGGTGAACTTCTGCTTGAAGGCGTCGAAGCCCCCGAACGACTTCTTGATCGCGTCCGCGATTTTGCCCTTGGGCTCGCCGCCTGCCTTTGGCGCGAGCGAGTTCCAGTAGAAGCTGTGGTTCCAATGTTGCGCGGCTTGGTTGAAGAGAGCGCCCTTGGCCGAGCGGATAATCTCCTCGACCGACTTGCCCTCGTCGGCCGTTCCTTTGATCAGCTCGTTCAGTCGGTTCACGTAGGCGGCGTGATGCTTGCCGTGGTGAAACTCGAGCGTCTCCTTGGAGATGTACGGCGCGAGCGCGTCGATAGCATAAGGGAGCTTGGGAAGTTCGAAAGCCATGGCACACACCTTTCTTTCCCGAGACGGGCGAAAGCCCTGAGAAAGTTTAACGGTTTAGTGTTGTAAGAACTGACGATCGGCCGGTCCGAACCGCGGCCGGCTGCCTGCACGGGGTTCATCGTAGTGCCGACGCTGGCGGCCCGCAAGGGAGGAATTGGACGGCCCAGCGAACACACCGGGTCCCGTCCCGGTGCCATTTTCTGTGGTGGTGCGGCGCGCTAGAGTTCGCGTCGGCCGGTGAGTGCGCTCGCCAGGGTTGCGGCGTCGCTGTATTCGAGATCGCCGCCGGCCGGGAGTCCGCGCGCAAGACGCGTCGTTTTGACGCCGGCGGGTTTCAGCGCGCTCGCGATATAGAGCGCGGTCGCCTCGCCCTCGACGGTTGCGTTGGTTGCGATTATCACTTCGCGCACGCCCGGCGACTCGCTCACACGCGCGAGCAGTTCCTTTATCTTGATATCGTCGGGACCGATTCCGTCGAGCGGCGCAACCGCGCCGTGAAGCACATGGTAGAGGCCGTTGAAGCTCCGCGCCCGCTCGATAGCCATCAGGTCGGCAGGTCCCTCGACCACGCAGATCGAGTCGTGCTCGCGGGCCGCGTCGTTGCAGATATGACATCGCGGACTGTCCGACAGCCCGAAACATTCCGAGCACAGTCCAACCCGCTCCTTCATTTCGAGCAGCGCCTCTGCGAGCGCGATAACTTCCTCGCGCGGGCGATTGAGCAGGTTGAAGGCAAGGCGCGACGCCGTCTTCTCGCCGATTCCGGGAAGACGCGAAAGCTCCTTGACGAGCCGCGTCATCGCGGGCGGCAATCCTTCCTGATGCCTGGGTTTTTCAGCCATAGGCGCGTGAGCGTCAGGTCTATCAGTCGCCGCCGAAGCCGGGAATCTTGAGCCCGGCCAGCGGGCCGAGCCTGCCGAGTTGATCGGCGACCAGGTTCTGCGCGCGGGCGAGCGCGTCGTTCACCGCGACCACGATCAGGTCTTCGAGCATCGCCTTGTCGTTCGCGCCGATCAGCATCGGGTCGATCTCTATCTTCCGAATGCGCATTGAGCCGTCCGCCGTCACCCGCACCATCCCGCCGCCCGACTGCGCCTCGACGGTCTTCGACGCGGCCTCTTCCTGCATCTGCCTGAACCGCTCCTGGAGGGCTTGCGCCTGTTGCATAAGCGCCGAGAGGTCTATGTCTGCCACGGGTATTACTCCAAAAAAACGATGCGTTCCGGCGCAGCTAGTTCTTCTGTTCGTTTTCCGCCGATGCCGCGTCGTTGATTTTCACATCGACCAGCCGCGCTTCGAAAATATCGAAAATCGGCCGCATCTCCGGATCCTGCAGCACCGCCTGCCGTTCTTCCGGGGTTGCGCTTCGCGTCTTCGACGGATTCGCTGGCTTCGCCGAGCCGTTTGCGACACTTCTGCTCGCCTCGGCCATCATTGCGCCGAAATTCCCGGTCGCGGGTTGGTCCGAATCGGCCTCGGGCGTCTGGCGAATTTCGGGCTTTAAGCCATTGGCGCGAGCCCGCGGAAATTCGCCCCGCGATTCAACCGGATTGGGCGTCGTCGAAGGCGATACGAGAGCGACGTTTCGGGCGGCGGGCGGCGCCGATACAGCCGACGCTGGCGGCGCGGCGGATGCTGACGGCGTCGCGGGCGCGTCCACGCCGGTCACCAGCTCGACCTTGAGCGGGCGTCCGTAAAATTCCGAGGCAAGCTCGGCGAGCGTCGCGCGGTTATCGGTCAGGTAACGGATATAGATATCGTTGCGAGCCGACACGGTGAGCGTATCGCCCGCGAGCGAGAGCGCCGCGCCCTGCTCCATGAAGCCGGCCAGCGCGGCGCGGCGCGCGCGGATATGCGCACGCAGGTCGGGCAGATCAGAGCCTGCTGGAGCGGACATCGGCGCCGATACGCGCGTCGGAGCCTCGGCTCGCGCCGGCGCATGGGAGTGATACTGCGGCACGGATGGTGGACGGGCCGGAGCCTCTGCGTTGACTTCGCCTTCGACCTTCATTCGGCGCGCCTTCGTCCCTTCAGAGCCTGAAGAAGCGCCGCCCGAAGATGCAGGCGGAGTGCCGGAAGCGCCGCCGCCGTTCGCGCGAATCAGCCGCATCAGTTCGTCGGCATCTATCACCGGCGCGAGCGTCGCCATCCTGACGACCGCCATCTCGAGCAGCAGATCGGGATACGGCGAGCGCATTATCTGCTCGTGCGCGTCGGCCATCAGATGGAACAGCCGCATCAGGTCGCGATTGCTCGCGGTTTCGGCGAGACGGCGCAGATGGGCGGCTTCGTGGTCGGGCAGATCGGACAGCGGACTCAGTTCACCGGTATTGGGGAGCTTTGCGACCGCGAGATTGCGCAGCGCCTCGAGCAGATCGCGCCCGAGCGATTCGAGATTCGCGCCGCGCGAGTAAAGCTCGCGCACCTGGGTCAGCGCGCGCGACGCGTCCTTGTTCAGGATCGCTTCGAGGACCGAATAGACGACCGAGCGGCTTGCCACGCCGAGGCGCGCCGCGACCTCCGCCTCGTTGATTTTTCCTTCCGGGGCCGACGCGACCGCCGTCTCGAGCATCCGCTCCGCGTCCCGCATGCTCCCGCCCGATTCCCGCGCGAGCATCATCAGGGCCGACTCCTCGGCCTCGGCGCCTTCGCGCGCGGCGAGATCCTTGAGCCGCGCAAAAATCGTCGCGAGCGGGATTCGCCGGAAATCGTAGCGCTGGAGCCGCGACAGGATCGTCTCGGGCATCTTCTGCGGCTCGGTCGTGGCGAGGATGAACTTGACGTGCGGCGGCGGCTCCTCGAGCGTTTTCAGCAGCGCGTTGAAGGCCTGGTCGGTAAGCTGATGGGCCTCGTCAATAATGTAAATCTTGAAGCGGTCGCGCGCCGGCCGATAGCTCAGGTTCTCGATTATCGCGCGCGCGTCGTCGATTTTGCGATAGGTTGCTCCGTCGATCTCCGAAACGTCGAGCGCGCGGCCCGCGCGTATCTCAACGCACGCGGGGCATTCGCCGCACGGCTCGGGCGTCGGCCCTTTCTCGCAATTGAGGCATCGCGCGAGGATTCGCGCCGCCGTGGTCTTGCCCACGCCGCGGATACCGGTGAACAAAAACGCATGGGCGATACGGCCGCGCTTCAGCGCTTCGCTAAGCGTGCGGGTTACGTGCTCCTGGCCGACCAGCTCGCTGAAGCGCTCGGGACGCCATTTGCGGGCAAGCACCAGGTGAGACGATGACGTTTCGATGTCGGCCATCAGCGGAACACTATGAAAGGGAGCTGCCCGCCGAGCGATAGCCAGGCGCCCCTGCGGCACAGGGGTTTAGCCGGTACCGTTGCTTCCTTCCGGACCTGGCGGGGTTCGCGACCTCCCCTTGCGCAGGACCCGGCTATCGGCGACGGGCAGCCCCGAAGCAATATCAATCGTCCAACCGGAACGACGGCCTATTAAATTACCACAGACGTGGCGTTGCAACCGCCTCCCACTTGCGCCGACTCTTGAGAAACGTCCGGTTCGGGCCAAAATCCTCAATTTTTCCGCGCGTGGCGGGCGGCGGCGACCAGATCGGCAAAGGCGGCGCGGAACGTTTCGTCGTCATTCACGGGCGCGGCGAAGTCGAGGCGCGCAAAATCGTCGGCGCGGCGCAGGTCGATACCGTCGGGGTCGATACCGGTTGCCTGCCATCCCGCGCCGCTACGCCCGGCGAGACGATTTGCGCACAGATCGAGTTCGGCGCGCCGCTCGCGATTCATCCATTCGGCCGGCGCCGCTTCGCTCCCGGCGAGTCCCTGCGCACAATCCACCGCCAGCAGGTCGTGAGGCTGGATCCAGGCGATTTTGCCGAATCCGCCGACATAATGCGCCCGCTCGACCGCCATCCGGTAAAAGTGGAAATCGCCGAAATCGGCATAGAGAGCGCTTTTCGGCTGGCGCGCCAGGTAGCGCTGGCGATGGCGCGGCTCGGTGGTCATCTCGATGCGTCCGAGCAGAGTAAGGCGCGGTGAATCGAGCGGGTCGCGCCCGCTCTCAGCCGCCGAGACTATTAGCGAGACCCGCGGATCGGCCTTGAGATTGCGCGTGGCCTGCGCCAAATCGGACAACAGCAAAATCGGGCTGCCGTCCAGGTCCGCGGTGAGAAGCACGAGCGACGCGTAAGGCGCTCCCGAAACAAGCGTGGCGAGCGCGCCCCGATCGCAACGGCGCAGTAGCATCCGCGAGGTCCGCGCCGTGGCTTGTTTATCAGACTCTGCAGAAGATGCGCTCATTGATTCAGTCGTGACGGATAGCGCGCACTTTCGCGCGCTGGTATCAAGAATAGACAAATGGAACCTCGGCCCGAAAGACTTACCGTCGCGCTCGTACAGATGAAGTGCGAGGCCGAGCCTGCGCGCAATCTCGAGTGTGCGCTGGCGCGAATCGGCGAGGCTGCGGCGCATGGCGCCGGTGTCGTCTGCCTGCCCGAGCTGTTTCTGTCCCATTATCCGTGCCAGACCGAGGATACCCGTTTCTTCGACCTTGCCGAGCCGATTCCCGGTCCGACGACCGAGACGCTCGCCCGGATCGCCGCCGATAAAAGGGTCGTCCTCGTGTCCTCGCTCTTTGAAAAGCGCGCCGAGGGCGTCTATCACAACACCGCTGTGGTGTTCGACGCGGACGGGAAAATCGCGGGCCGCTACCGCAAGATGCATATTCCGGACGACCCGCGCTATTACGAGAAATTTTATTTCACGCCCGGCGATCTCGATTTCGTTTCGCATCCGACCGCTTACGGGCGGCTCGGAGTGCTGGTTTGCTGGGACCAATGGTTTCCCGAGGCGGCGCGGCTTACCGCGATGGCGGGTGCGATGATGCTGTTCTATCCGACCGCGATCGGATGGCATCGCGAGGAGGTCCCCGAGGTTCGCCGCGAGCAGGCCGACGCGTGGGAGACGGTCCAGCGCGGCCATGCGATCGCAAACGGTGTCTTCGTCGCGGTCGTGAACCGGGTCGGCGTCGAGGGCGGGCTCGAATTCTGGGGCCGCTCGTTCGTCGCCGATCCGTTCGGGAAGATTATCGCCAAGGCCGGGTCGGGCGAGGAACTTCTGCTTGCCGAATGCGATCTCGGCAAGATCGAGGAAACGCGCCGCAACTGGCCGTTCCTGCGCGACCGCCGTATCGACGCTTACAAGGATCTTCTGCTCCGCTATCGTTCGTAGGAAGTTCGTGATTCCGAAAGCGCATCGTGAACTGCTCAGCTCGTACCGGATGCCCGCCGAGTGGGAGCGGCACCTTGCGACCTACCTGGTATGGCCGCACAACCCCGACACGTGGCCCGGCAGGCTCGCCGCGATTCCGCCTGTGTTCGCCCGGATGGCCGCGGCGTTCGCGGCCTCGGAACCGGTAAGAATCCTCGTCAAGGACGAGTCCGCGGTCGAGCAGATTCGCGCGATGGTGCGCGAGCGAGTAAGTGATCCTGCCGCGATGGCGCGGGTGGAAATCCTCGTGGTTCCGACCAACGACTCGTGGGTGCGCGACCACGGGCCGATTTTCGTCAATCGCGTCGCGCCCGGCGACGGACCCGCGCAGATTGCTCGCGACTGTCGCTGCAA
>JAKAVX010000095.1 GCA_021827465.1 Deltaproteobacteria bacterium
GCGCGACGGCGGCGGCGTCAGGATGGTCGGCAACAAAACCGGGAAGGATATCACCGCCGACATGCACGCGTTTGCGGAGCGCCGCGTCCAGGCGCTCGGCGCCGAACGGCTCAGCGGGTACGTGCTCAAGAAGGATTCGCCAAGCTGCGGGATGGAACGGGTCCGCGTTTACGGAAAGAGCGGGATGCCCTCGCGCGACGGCGTGGGACTGTTCGCCGCGGCCCTGATGCGGCGTTATCCGAATCTCCCGGTCGAAGAGGAAGGACGTCTCAAGGATTCGGTCCTGCGGGAAAACTTTATTGAGCGGGTCTTCGCGTACCGCCGGCTCGCCGATCTGTTCGACGGGCGATGGACGGTCGGAGGTCTGGTCGCGTTTCACACCGCGCACAAGCTAATCCTTATGGCGCATTCGCCCAAAGCGTACGCGGAGCTTGGCAAATACGTCGCCAACGCCAAGAAGACGCCGCGCGCCGAGGTGCGAGAGACCTACGAACGCGAATTCATGCACGCGCTTTCGAAAATCGCGACGCGCGCGCGCCACGTCAACGTGATGCATCACATGGCCGGCTATTTGCGGGGGCATCTGGACGCCGACTCACGCCGCGAACTGCTCGCGCTTACCGAGGACTACTGCGCCGCGATGGTGCCACTGGTCGTGCCTCTCACGCTTTTTCGTCATTACGTGCGCCGGTTCGATATCGCCTATCTGAAGGGGCAGCTCTATCTCGAACCGCATCCGAAGGAGCTGATGCTCAGAAATCACGTCTAGCGCGGGCGTTTCAATTCCAGCCCAAGGCGCGCAGGGCGAGTCCGCGCGCGACCGACGTGAACTCGCTGCCCATCCGTATTTTTTTCCGCTCCGAAGCGTTCGGCGAAGATTTGCCGAACGGCGGGGACGAACGAAGAACCGCCCGCAAGGAATACCGCGTCCACGTCGCGCGCCTGAATTTCCACCGACGCCATCAGGCGATCCACGGCGTCGCGTATCGCGCCGAGCGCGCGCGCGATCCATCGCTCGAACTCGCCGCGCGCCGCATCCTTTTGGATCGACGCCGGAGGATTGACGAACGCGAAATGCGCCGTGTCAGCCGCGGACAAGTCTATTTTCGTGTCCTCGACCGCCTTGAAGAGCATGTAGCCGAGATCGTCCTCGACGATATGAAGCAGGCCCGCGATTTTCTCCGGTTCGAGCGCGGTCCGCTCGAGCGCTCTGAGCCGCGCGATCGCGGCTGGCGCTTTCAGCACCGACAGGTAATGCCATCGCTCGAGCCGCGTCCGAGTTCGGGCGCAACCAGATGGCGGACGATCCGGCCGTCGAAGGCGTCGCCGGCGAGCGCCACGCCCTCGTTGCCGAGAATTTCGTACCTCGGTTGCGCGCTGTGGCCCTGCTCGGCGGGAATTATCCTGACCAGCGAGAAGTCACTGGTGCCTCCGCCGAAATCTCCCACCAGCACCGTTTCTTCGCGGCTGATTTGCGCGCCGTAATGACATGCCGCCGCGACCGGTTCGTATTCGAAACGGAAATTGTGCCATCCGCCGCGCCGAAGCCCGATCTCCAGGCGATCCAGCGCGAGGCGTTCGTCGGCCTCGTCGTCGGAACCGGCGAAACGGACGGGGCGTCCGACCACGACGTTGTCGGGCAACTCGCCGAATTGCTCTTTGGCGGCGGTTCTGAGCGCGCGCGCCATCGGCGCGAGAAGATCTTCGAGCGAAAATGAGTCGCCCATGATCGTCGTGGAGCGAAACGAGCGGTCGGCGAGAAACGATTTGAGCGACTGGACGAAGCGTCCGGCGGCTCCTGAATCGAGATAGCGAGCGACCGCCTCCGCGCCGACATACGCGGTCCGTTCGCGCTCCTCCGTGTCGGCGGGGAAGAAAAGCACCGAGCGCATCGTCTCCGACTCGCCGGTCGCGGGAGCGGATGCGGGAAAGCGCGCAAGCTCTATCGATCCGTCGGCGCGGACAACGGCCACTGAACTGTTGCTGGTGCCGAAGTCGAGGCCGGCGGCTATGGGCTTTGCCGTCATCTTTTCCTCCAACGAATTTGAGGACGTGAGACTCATCGTTTGGCGCGTCCCTGTCAACGTCGCGCGTTTGGGAATAAGCTCGCCAAGGTCTTTGGATGTCCGGAAAACGCGCTTCAGACGCCGCTCTTTTCATCCTTCCAGCGGAAATTCCCAGGGATACGGACCAGAGCCTTGCGCTGAACGTCTCGCGCATCACCGCGCGATCGATTAATTTGATCGCAGTGATTGCCCGCCAGCGAGGTGACGCCGCATCTTGCCTTCCCAGCGAATAGTGACTCTGCTCCCGAGCGCCACCGAAATAGTATGCGCGCTCGGCTTCGAAGATCAGCTCGTCGGTCGCTCCCATGAATGTGATTACCCGCCGTCAATTACGAAGCTTCCGGCGTTGACCGCGCCCACGTTCAACGTCGAGGGCACGAGCGTGGAGATCGACGAGCGAGTCAGGGATATCGTCGGCCGGGCGCTTTCGGTCTACCGGATCGACGCCGCGACGCTTGCGGAGGTGCGTCCCGACTTGATCATCACGCAGTCGCAATGCGACGTTTGCGCGGTCAGCATGAGCGAAGTCGAGGCTGCGGTCTCTCGATGGACCGGCACGCGTCCCACGATCGTCTCACTCGCGCCGTACCGCCTCGCGGACGTATGGAAGGATATCGAGACCGTGGCGACGGCGCTCGGCGCGGCGGAGCGCGGAGTGGAACTGGCGGGCAGGCTGAAGCAGCGATGCGCCGCGATCGAAAAGTGCGCGGCGATGCTTTCGGAGCGTCCCGGCGTCGCGTGTATCGAGTGGATCGAGCCGTTGATGGGCGCGGGAAACTGGATGCCCGAGATGGTCGCGATGGCCGGCGCGTTCAGCGTTTTCGGCAAAAGCGGAGAGCATTCGCCCTACGTCGCGTTCGAGGAACTCGCGCGCCGCGACCCGGATATCGTGATTATCGCGCCGTGCGGCTTTGCTATCGAGCGCACGATGAAGGAGTTTGCGCTCCTTCAGAGCAAGCCGGCGTGGGCCGGGATGAAGGCGGTTCGCGATGGGCGTGTGTTTGTCGCGGACGGCAACCAGTATTTCAACCGCTCGGGACCGCGGCTGGTTGATTCGCTAGAGATCCTGGCCGAGATTGTCCATCCCGAGGCCTTCCACTTCGGCCACGAAGGAAGCGCCTGGCGCCGCATCGGCGGTTGAGCGCTCTGCGAACGGAGAACCGGTACCGGCTTCGCTGTCGCGAAGCTGTCCGAGATCCTTCGACTTCGTTCGCGTTGCTCACTTCGCTCAGGATGACGGAAAAACAAGTCGAGGCCTACCGTCACGGTCGGCTCCGATGGCGCGCCTTGGCGAGGCGCGCCTCGGCGAACGCAAGGATAGCCGCTCATGCACTACTCGAGTGCAGTGTCTTCGCCTACTCGAGGTAGCGGAGGCCTTCGCGAAGCGGCGTCAGCCGGACGCCGAATTCCTTCATCAGCGGTTCGATATTGCACACGCTGTCGGCGGTGACGAACGTTACCGCGTCGCGCGAGAGAACCGGCTTCGGCAGTTTCTCCATCACGGCGCCCGCAAGCCGCATCAATCCCTCCGGCACGTGAACGATTGGTCTTTGGCGGCCGGTCACTTCCATCACGACGCCGATCAGTTCGTCGAAAGTCATCGCGTCGGGACCTCCGACGTCGTAGGCGCCGTTTCGGCCCTTGCCGGCGAGCGCGAGTTCGACGCACGCCGCAAGGTCGTCAACCATGACAGGTTGAAGCTTCTGTTTTCCCGTGCCGGGGACGGCGAATACCGGGACGAAGCGAAGCACCTTCGCGATATTGTTTATCACCTTGTCTTCGGGGCCATAGACGAGCGACGGACGGAAGATCGTGTAATCCAGTCCCGAGTCGCGAATCGCACGCTCCGCCATCCCCTTGGCGCGAAAGCCCGGATGGGCCGAGGCTTCGTCGGCCGATACGCCGCTTATATAGATGAAGCGCTGCGCGCCGGCGTTTTTCGCAGCCTCGATGAGTGCGAGAGTTCCGCGATAATCGACGCGCTCGAAGGTGAGCCCGCGCGCCGGATTCTCAATCGGATAGCCTTCGAACTGGACCGCGTTGACGACGGCGCTCGCGTCTTTCAGCGCGGGCGCGAGCGATGACGGTTCGGTGACCTCGGCCTTGACGAACTCGACGCCGGGAACTGAAAGGCGCTTTCGCGCGAGCTCGGGAGAGCGGCTTAATCCGCGGATATTCCAGCCTTGCGCCGCCGCGAGCCGGCGGATGATCGCGCGGCCGATAAATCCGGAGCCGCCCGCAATCACAACGGTCCTTTGTTCCATCGCTATGGCAAGCCTCCGGTGAAATCGGCGTCGCTCGCGGCGAGTCGCGGACGATGCGCAGGGCTGGGCGGGATTCAGGAGCGGTTTTCGGAATAGGGCGCGCGCACCAGGAATTTCCCGCGTCCCGGACGCGCCTCGCTCGTGCGATCGGTCACGATAATCTCGCCGCGCGAAATCGTGACCCTGGGCCATCCCGTGACCTCGAAGCCCTCGAACGGATCGTAGTCGGCCCGCGAATGCATGTCGCCGGCACGAATCACAACCTTCGCGTCCGGATCGAAGACGACGAGGTCAGCGTCCGCGCCGTCGATTATCGCACCCTTGCGCGGATAAAGCCCGAAGATTTGCGCCGGATTCGAGGCCACCAGTTCGACCATCCGCTCCAACGTTATCCGGCCCTTCGCGACGCCCTCCGAGAAGAGCATCGGAACAAGGGTTTCCAGGTTCGACATCCCGGGCGGAATCCGCGTGAAGCGGTCGGCTGCGGTCTTCCGTTCACGCGTCCAACTGCAATGGTCGGTCGCGACCACGTCAACCGTGCCGTCGGCAATCGCCTCCCATAGCGCTTCGATATCGTCGCGGCTTCGAAGCGGAGGATATCCGACGTAGCGCTCGCCGCCGGGTTCGAGGAATTTTTCCTCGGTCAGGTAGAGATAGATGGGCCGGGTTTCCGCGAGAACCCTGCGTCCTTCGGCGCGGGCGCGGCGGATTTCACGGATCGCGGCGGCGCTCGAAAGATGCACGAAATACGCCGCGGCTCCCGTCATTTCGGTCATCTTGAGCGCGCGCGCGACCGCGGCCGCCTCCGAAAGCGGCGGACGGCTCGCGGCAAAGTGCGCGACTCCGGCCCGTCCCGATGAAAGCAGCCGCTCGGTGCAGTAGCCGATCAGATGCTGGTCCTCGGCATGGATCGTGAGCAGTCCACGCGCTTCGGCCGAGGCGGCGAACGCGCGAAGAAAATCGCGCACGCGCTCCTCGAACCCGCGCATCATGAAGATCTTGAAACTGCTGATGCCGCGCTCGACCATCCGGCCGATCTCGGCCACGGCCGCAGTGCTCGGATCGAGGATTGCGACGTGGAATCCGTAGTCGATTATCGCCCGCCCGCGCGCCTTGTCGTCCCATCGCGAGACCGCCTCGGCGAGTGAGCCGCCTTCGGACTGAAACGCATAGTCGATGATGGTTGTTACGCCGCCGGCTGCGGCTGCGGCGGTGCCCGACTCGAAATCGTCAGCCGTGTGCGAGCCGAACATCTCGGCGTCCAGATGAGTGTGCGGATCGATCGCGCCCGGCAGAAGAAACATGCCGCGCGCGTCGATAGTATGTGAGGCTTCTTCGAGCGTGCCCGGCGCCGCGACCTTTGCGATTCGCGCGTCCCTGACGCCGATATCGGCCGGCCTGGTGCCGGAGGGCGTTACCGCCCGCGCGCCGATTACGGCGAGATCGAGCATCGCGGGTCAGGGGCGCGCGCTTCTGCGCGGGCCGACGCGGCGCACCAGTCTGCGGCGCGGCTTCGGTTTCAGCACGACGGTTTTGTGCTTGTGCCGGTTGGAATCCGCGGCAGCTTCGCTTTCAGCCATCGTGGCCAGGCTGAAGCATGATACCTCGGGCCGGCAGTTGATACGGATGCGCAGCAGGAAGGTGCCGAGCCCGCGGTTGGTATAGATGTAAAAACCGGCGTAAGGATTGAGCCCCGCATAGAACCGCTTACCGATACGCAGGATTGAGCGCAGCGGCGAGCCGTAAAGCGGCAGGCGAACGACTCCGCCGTGGGTGTGCCCGCACAGCATCACGCCGGGCCGCAGATGATGCGTGTAGAGCGCGGTGTCGGGATTGTGCGCGAGCACCAGCGTGCATTCGTCCGCGCCGACATTGCTGAAGGCGCGTCCCGGCTCGGCTCGGCGCGACCACAAATCGTCGATTCCGACGATCATCAGTTGCTCGCCGCGTATCGAAACCCTGCGGCTCGAATTTGCGAGCACCACCGCGCCCGCCTGCTCGAGCGCGCCGGCGATCCGATCGACCGAGGCCCAATGGTCGTGATTTCCGGTGACAGCGAAAACTCCAAGCCGCGGGCTCAGCCGCGCGAGCGCTTCGCGCATCGGAGCGAGATAACGCGTCATCGTGTCGCGCCCGGAAAAATAATCGCCGGTGAGAAAGACGAAATCGGGGTTCTCCGCGTTTATCAGTTCGACAGCCGAATGAAGGCGCTCCAGGTCTTCGTCGCGGTCCACGTGGAAGTCGCTTATCTGACAGGCGGTCACGTCTTCGAACGCGGCCGGCAGCGCTCGCACCGGCAGCCGGACGCGGGAGAGTTCGATATCGTCGATCGTGCGCCGCCAGATGCGATGCAATGGGCGAAGCGGCAGCGGCGGCTTTGCTGACGAATGGTCGCCAGGCAGTGGTTCGGCCGGAAGGGGCGCGGCGGTTACTGATTGCCCAATCATAAGCAAGGCTCGGATTCTAAAACATGTCGAGCAAATCCCGGAAATCGCCGAGTTCGACGAATCTTCCCTCGGCCGGAATCAGCTCTTCATGCTCCAGTTCCCACGTATGCGGGTGGGGGATATACACCGCGCGCAGGCCTGCGCGAAGTGCGGGGTTGATATCGGAGCGCGGGCTATTGCCGATCATGAAGGTGCGCTCGGTTTCGAGTTGCGCCTGGGCAATCAGGCGCCGGTACGCGCCGACGTCTTTTTCGCGCGGGGTTTCGACCCGGCTGAAGAGCGGTGCAAGGCCGGAACGTTCGAGCTTGCGAAGCTGCTCGTCGCGCGCACCCTTGGTGAAAAGCATCAGCACGTGGCGGCGCGAAAGCTCGCGCAGAGTTTCGTCGACGCCGGGCAGCAGTTCGCAATGCCGTTCGAGCAGCCGCGCGCCGATCTCACGGGCGCTCGCGCGAAGTTCGGCGCGCGTGCCGTCCGAGGCGATTCGCTCGGCCGCGCGTTCGAGCGCGATCAGGTACGGGCCGCGCCCGTAACCGTGCGTCTGGATCAATTCGATCTCGACTTCGCGGAAAAGATCTTTCACCGCGGCGCGGTCAAGCCGCTCGTCAAGACGCGTCGCCGCGTCGACGAATGCTTCGAACGCTTCGAGAAAGTGGATGTTGGAATCCCAGAGCGTGTCGTCGGCGTCGAAGATCAGATTCAGCGAAGCCCCGTCGCGAAAGACCATCGTTTAATAGAGGCTAGCCGGATATGCGCAGCCGGGCAACGCGCAGCGGCGAACCTTGAGGATTGCGCCGAGGACTCTGAGCAGGGTGGATTTCCCGGCTCCGTTGGGTCCGACGATGCAACTATCTCGCCCGGCGCGGATCGCCGCGCGATTGCTCTTCATGTCTGACGCTTGGCGCGCCGCTTTCGGGCGAAAGTTTCGCGGCGCTCATCGCGCGAGATCCGACGCAGTCGCAATCTCCGCCAGCCCCGGTTGTGTCTCCTCTGCGGTCACCACGCCGCTTCCGAAGGCCTCGGGATGGATCAGCCTTATCAACATCATGAGCGTCTGGCCGATACGCGGACCGGGAGTCAGCGTCGGATCGGTCGGGTAGCCGTGAACGCGATGCTGCTGTACGGCGGGGATGATCTGGAAGCGGGACCAGAAATCACCGGGCGTGGACGGATCGGTTCCGATCTGGCCGTCGAGTATCACCTGCGGCTTCTTCGCGATTACGTACTCCATGCTGACGCGCGGCCACGAGCCCGGAAGGCCGTCGGCGATATTCTACGACTGCGCACATAA
>JAKAVX010000096.1 GCA_021827465.1 Deltaproteobacteria bacterium
CTGGTTCGGGATCCTGCCGGGCAACCGTGACCCGCTGCTCAGCCTGGTGCCTGGCGCCGTCGGCGTCGTGGTGTTCTTCGCGTTCCTGGCCCTGCCGACGGTCAGCGACCGGCTGATGGCAGGACGAGCATGTCTCGCCCGAACGCTGTCCCGTCGCTCCGCAGTTCATGCAGTACATCGGTAATTCCCTTTCAAGAAAGCCTTATGCGGCGATTTTTCCGTCGCGATTCCCGCGCGAACAAAGTACGCTTCGTGCCTGTCAACGGTTGACGCGAAAGGAAGAGGATTCGATGCGCCCAGGGTAGAGGCGGGAGAGGAAAGGGAGATGAGCACGGTCTCCGATCGGACGCAGCGCTCGCACGATTCGACATCTCGACGGTGCAAATCGGGTGCAGCGTTCCGAGCGCTATTTGGCCCCGCTTGGTGCTATCGTGCCTGAGGCAAATCGCGCCCGGTCACCTGCGTCGCAGCGGGCACAAAAAGGGATGACGATGGAATTCCTGAAACTCAGCGAAGAGCAGCAGATTCTGCTTGACGGCGCCCAGCGCTATATCGACAAGAGGATCCGTCCGGTACGCGAGAAGTTCGATGATGTGGCCTTGCCCAAGCCGCTTGCCTGCGAACTGATTGGCGAACTGAGCGAGATGGGATTCATCGGGGGCACGCTGCCTCAGGAACTTGGTGGCGGCGGACTGTCCTTCGTAACGGAAGGCTTGTTGTATGAACGGCTGGCCAAGGTCTTTCCGGGGCTGGCCGGACTCGCGTTTATCCAGAGTTCAGCCGCGAAAGCAATCGCGATCGAGGGCAACCAGCAGCAGAAGGACGCCTACTTTAAACCGCTGCTAAAGGGAGAAAAGATCGGGTGCGCGGCAATTACCGAACCCGATATTGGTTCCAATCCATCCGACGTCAAGACCACCGCAACGCGCGACGGCGATAACTGGGTGATAAGCGGAGAGAAATCCTGGATATCCAACGGCGATATTTCCGACGTTTGCCTCATCGTTGCCCGGCGTGCGGAAGATCAGGGGTTATCGCGGTTTATCGTCGAGCGCGAGGACGGTTACGTAACTTCCGATATCGAAAAAATGGCGATGAACGAGTGGCCGACGTCTCTCATGCACTTCGATCACGTGAGCATCCCGGCCTGGCGGCAGTTGGGAGGGGCCGGCACGGGGCTTAAGGCCACGCTCAGAGGTTTCGAGATCGCGCGATGCTATGTTGGGCTGCTGTCATTGGGCATCGCCGAGGCCGCGCTCGAAGCGGCGATTGAGTATTCGAAACAGCGCAGGCAGTGGGGGAAACCGATCGGCCAGCATCAGCTCGTCCAACAGATGATCGCCGACATGGCGATTATGACCGACGCTGCCCGGCTGCTCGTATTCCGCGGGCTCTGGCTGATCGATCAGGGCGGCCGATGTGACACGCAGACATCGATGGCCAAGGCGTATGCGACGGAAGCCGCGGTGAAAGTTGCATCGATGGCGGTGCAGATTCACGGCGCATACGGCATCTCGAAGGCATACCCGGTCGAGCGCTTGTTTCGCGAGGCGCGCATTTTGCCGATCCCGGACGGAACCACACAAATCCAGAAACTGATAATTGGCAGAAATCTCACCGGCTTCCGCGCCTTCTAAACAAGGACGTGTTGGTGGGTTCTGAATCGATAGCGCACGCTGCGAGACGAGGTGTCGGTTCGCGACGCCCAACGACTAGCGGCCGAAATTTCCTGCTCGGGATGTCGCCTGCGACACGGTTTGCGTTCAATACTTCGCCGGCGTAACGGTTGCGCAGGCGCCCCGATGGATACCCTGACGCGCAAGTCGTTCGTCGGCCTGGCTCAGCTTCAGGTCGCACTCGCGCTAATGCTGTTCGTGCCCGCGTGGTCGCTCAGATTCTGGCAGGGATGGGTTTACTGGATTCTCTTCCTGCTCTGCGTGCTCGCGATCACGCTCTATTTCCTGAAATATGATCCGCACCTTATCGAAGGCCGGCTGCCGGCCGGCTGGCGCGCGGAACAGCAGACAAAGCAGAAGATCATTCAGGCGCTTGCGGCCCCGTTATTCGTGGCGGCGATGGTCGTTCCCAGCCTGGACCATCGCTTTGGATGGTCGCACGTGCCAGTGGCGCTGGTGATAGCCGGTGACGCGATGACGGTGGTGTCGTTTGCGATCATTTTCTTAGTGTTCAAGGAGAACAGTTACGCCGCGGCCACGATCAGGGTCGAAGCCGAGCAACGGGTGATATCGACGGGAGCGTACCGGATGGTGCGTCATCCGATGTACGCCGGCGCAGTGCTGCTCTTCATCGCGACGCCGCTTGCGCTCGGCTCGTTTTGGGGACTTATCGTGGTGCTCCCGCTCAGTATCGTGCTGGCCGTGCGTCTTCTCGACGAAGAGCGGTACTTGTCCGCCAATCTTCCCGGTTACGACGCCTACCGCAGCCAAGTCAGATACCGCCTCGTGCCATTTGTGTGGTAACTGTGCCGGCTGCGATGCGAGATCACTTGATTTGATACGCCACATTGACGGTCGCGCTGTGGCCGATTTCCTGGGACATGAGCCGAATGCCTGTCACCACGTCCGCCACAAAAGCCGAGGTGGAATCCATCAGGGGCAGTTGTTTCCGAAGGATACACCTTCTTTCCAAAAACGCTCGGAAATCCGGCCAAGGCATAGCGATTGCTCTAGAGCCGCGGGATAATGCGCCCGACCTGACGCGACCGGAAGGACGATAGATGGATTTCAGCTACACGCCCGAGCAGGAAAAATTTCGCGGCGAAGTTCGCCGCTTCCTGGAAAAAACCTCGCTCGAGGTTTTCGGCCCTAGTATCGAGGCTCACGCCACCTGCTCCGAGAACCTGATTTTCGGAGACGACGAGCATCACTGGGAAATGATGCTCGAATATCATCGCCGCCTGCTCGATGCCGGTTATCTCGCTCTTCACTGGCCGAAGGAGTGGGGTGGCGGGGGCGCAGGCCTGGTCGAACAGGCGATTTATCGTGACGAAGTGATGCGGCTTGGGCTTCCGCCTTTCGGAGCGAACCACCTCGCGATCGATCGGATCGGCCCGACGCTGATGCTGTACGGGGCCGATTGGCAGAAGAAGCGCTTCATCCCGAAGATGCTGACGGCCGAGGAGATCTGGTGCCAGGGCTATTCCGAGCCCAACGCGGGCTCCGACCTCGCGGGCCTTCAGACGCGCGCGGTGCTCGACGGCGACCATTTCGTAATCAACGGGCAGAAGGTGTGGACCAGCCTGGCGCATCGCGCGAACTTCCAGGTCCTGCTGGTGCGGACCGATCCCTCCGCGCCGAAGCACAAGGGAATCTCCTATCTGCTCGTCGACATGAAAACGCCGGGCATCACCGTGCGTCCGCTTGTGAAGATTACAGGGCACGCCGGCTTCAACGAGGTCTTTTACGACAACGTCGCGGTGCCGCGGGAAAACCTGGTCGGCGAGTTGAACCGCGGATGGGAAGTTTCGGTCGCGATGCTGATGTTCCAGCGGCTGTCGGCCGGCACCCGTCAGCCAATCGAGCGGATCTTCAACCAGCTCGTCGAGCTTTCGAAGGCTGTCGAGTTCGACGGAGTACCCGCGCATCGCCATCCTTACGTCCGCCAGGCTCTCGTCAGGTTCGCGAGCGATGCGCAATGCGTTTCGCTCGGGCGGTATCGCGCGCTGAGCGCGCATCTGAAGGGCAAGCCTCCCGGTCCCGAGAGTTCTTTCGCGAAGCTGTTCGCGTCGGAGCTCAATCTGCGCATGACGATGTTTGCGGCCGAGATGCTGGGCGCGTATGCCGCAATTGAGAACGACACGGCGAACCGGGCCAATCGCGACCTGTGGGTGCGCCGCCTGCTCAACGCGCGCGAATACACGATCGCCGGCGGCACCAGCGAGATTCAACACAACATTATCGGAGAGCGCGTGCTCCACCTGCCCAAAGGCTAGCGGGGCACGCGCCCTCTTCGGCGGCAATCGCGGGATTAAGCGGCGCGCCGCGGCTTATTCGCCGAGGCGGCTCAGATCGTCGAGCGAGCCGTAGCTCGTAAACAACTTCGTCTCGTCGAACGCGCACGGATAACCGCCGGTCGTCTGCGGGACCAGCTGTATGCGCGACATCTTGCCGCTCTTCATGTCCATCGCGTGCAGATTGGTCCACGCCCAGAAGCGCTCCGGCGTCGCCTTGTTCCACGGAGCGCCCGGCTTGCGCACGTAGGTTCCGTAGCCGGTCTCGTGCTGATGGAGCGGGCTGCCGGACGCGTCATAGCCGACCATCGTCATCGGGTTGAGCGTGCGCGCGTCGTACCAAACCCGCTTCTTCGAGTAGGGGCATTCCTTGAAGCGCACAGGCTGGAGCTCGGCGACGTAGGCTTCCGGCACCAGTTCCATCCGGGTGCGAAAATACTTGGTGCCGCTTTTGCCGCCGCATACCGGAATTTTCCAATCCGGGTTGGAGGAGAAAGCGCCCTGGCTGACGCAGGCCAGCGCCGGGCCCTTGCCGATCAGCTTGAAATCGCCCCACGTCAGAAGCGGATCGCCGACCATCCACGCGTCGCTGACAAACATGGTGCTGCCCGGCAGCATCGGGTCGAACCGCTCGTAGGGCGGAAACGTCCGGATCCTTTTGGTGGTCGGCGTATAGGCATAGCCCGTCGGGAACTGGCGCTGATCGTAATGCCATACCGTGAAGGTTCCGGTTCCGGCCACGTCCTGCGGAGCAACCACCAGGATGGTCATCAGGCGCAATTGTTTCTCGTGGCCGGGCAGATACGGCTTGGGATTCATCACCACCCGTCCCACGGTCTGCGTCTGAACGAAGTAGTTTTCGTAGGCGTAACGAGTCACGCCCTCGGAGTCGGTGTCCCACTCGCGCATCGCGTCGGCTTCGGCGTCGTGCCTGCCCCAGGAAAGCGCGTTGTTGTAAAGCAGTTCCGTGGGCGTTTTCGGATCGGGAAACGGATTGCCGCCGATCCACGGCTTGCCGGCCTTGGTGTAAACGTTGCCGTCGGCCGCTATGTGATGGACGCCGCGGTTTCGAATCGTCGCTTCAAGGAACGGAACGAAGGTGAGCTTGCGCACGTCGGTCTCGGTGGGAACCAGATCGACCAGCCGGCCATCGGACTTGATTTGCCAGTAGGCAATCGGGTCGAGCAGTTCCTTGACGATATCGACGTTGCTCGCCTCGAGCACCTGTCCGGCCTTGAGCTTGCCCTTGGTGTAAGCCTCGAGCGATAGCAATTCCGGCGGGTAGGCCGCTTCGCAGTCCGCCGTGTTGGCGATCGTGTCCCACAATGGAGCAATCACGCCCGCGGCCATCAGGCCCTTGGCGGTTTGCTCAAGGAAATGTCTCCTGGTCCATCCATCGGGATACTTTCTCAAACGCACGAAACCTTTATCTCCTCAACGCCCGCGCGGCTGCGCAAGCGCCCAGCGACGCCGGGCCTGGGCGTGTCACACCGCCGGCGTCGTCGAACGCGCTCGCGCGCTCAGCACCACCAGGGCAGCTTAGCGGCAGATGCCATCGAATCACAAAGTGAGCCGCAGGGAAATGGAAACCGCACTGTGCCGACCGGATGGTTGGTACGGCGAATAACTGGCGATCGACTGCCGCCGGGGGTCACCCGGCGGCATTTGCGCCGATTCGCCGCGCGGTCAGATACGGCCCGCGTATTTCTTCTCGGCCGCCGCGCGCAACTTCGGAACATGCATGGTCGGGAAGAGATCGTCCGTGCCCTTGTAGTCGCGCAGAAGCTGGCGTGCGAGCGTCACCTTGTGGACCTCGGTCGGGCCGTCCGCGATTCCCATCACGAAGCTCTCGAGCAGTTGCTCGACGAAGGGCATCTCGTCGCTGACGCCGAGCGAGCCGTGAAGCTGGATCGTGCGCGAGATGACTTCGTGAAACACCTTCGGCATCAGGGCCTTGATGGCCGAGATGTCCTTGCGCACTTTTCGATAGTCCTTGTACTTGTCGATTCTCCACGCGGTGCGCAGCACCAGCAGGCGGAACGATTCGAGCTCGATCCACGAGTCGGCGATCTTCTCCTGCACCATCTGCTTGTCGGCCAGCAGCGAGCCCTGGGTGGTGCGCGAGAGCGCGCGCTCGCACATCATGTCGAACGCACGGCGCACCTGTCCGATCGTGCGCATCGCGTGATGGACTCGTCCGCCGCCAAGGCGTGTTTGCGCCACCTCGAAGCCGCCGCCACGCACTCCGAGTAGATGATCCTTGGGCACCTGCGCATCCTGGTAGCGAACGTAACCGTGGGTGCCTTCGGCCTCGCCGATTCCGACCTTGACGCTTCGGACGATATTGACGCCCGGGGTTTCGATCGGAACCAGGAACGCGGACTGGCGCTTGTAGGGCGGCGCGTCGGGCTCGGTGACCGCGATCACGATCAGGAACGACGCGAAATTCGCGTTGGACGAAAACCACTTCTCGCCGTTGATCACCCAGTTGTCGCCGTGCATCTCGGCATGCGTGGTGAAGACCTTGGGATCGGCGCCGCCGTGCGGTTCGGTCATCGAGAAGGCCGAGACGATCTCGTTGTCGAGCAGCGGCTGGAGAAAGCGCTTCTTTTGCTCCGGCGTTCCGTACTTCGCGAGAATTTCCGCGTTGCCCGAATCCGGCGCCTGGCATCCGAAGACGATCGGCGCGAACCGCGAGCGCCCGAGAATCTCGTTCATCAGGCCAAGCTTCAACTGTCCGTACCCCTGCCCTCCGAGCTCGGGTTCGAGATGGCACGCCCAGAGCTTGTGCTTCTTGACCTCGGCCTGAAGCGGGCGCACCAGCGCGTTGCGTTTGGGATCGCGCACGTCGTACGGATTGCCAAGCACGTAATCGAGCGGCTCGACTTCCTCGCGCACGAACTGCTCGATCCAGTCGAGTTGCTTTTGAAATTCGGGATCCGTTTCAAAGTCCCAGCTCATGATTTGGTCCTCCATGCGCAAGGCTGCGTTTTCTGCAATGCGCATTATAAGAATGTCGGCGCTAGCGGGAAGCGCGGGCGAATTGTGGCCGATAGGCCGAGCTTTTGCCAGAGCACGCGCTATGGGAAATACCGGGCGCGAACGGAACGGCGCGGGAAGATCCGCGCGAGATGCGGCCGTCGCCCGCACGCTCGCTGTAGCATCGGCGAAACAATGTGGCTCCGGAGCGATCGCGGAGAGCCACGGCTCGCGCGATTTTTCTGACAAAACACAGCCAGTCCCGCTCCGTTTCAGAGGTACAGAACTTGCTCATCTGGGCCGCCGGGATCAGTTATGCGTATCGACGAACTCAGAAAGCGTCTTCTCGAAGAACGGGCCAGAATCACGGGCGACGTAACGCGAATCGGAAGTCTCGCTCCACGCGCTGACTCCGAGGAGCCGAATCAGCGTCCTCACCTCGTTGACGAAACCCGAAACGGCGAACCCGTAGCGTCCCCTGCGGAACGCGCCGCGGAGGCTCCCGCAACAGATTTGATCTTCGATTTGAACCAGACCTCGGTTTCCAACGCGATCGCGAAATCGTTCGAGCGCACCAAGGCGTTTGAAGATCGCTTCGCGAAGCTGATGTCCACCTTCGAGCAGGCCGACCGTCTCGCGCAGGAAGCTATAGAAGCCGTCGAGCAGTTGGGCGAACTCGCGGACCATCTTCCCTCCCTGGTCAAGGCCTTTGAACCGATGAAGGCGGTCAAGCGCCAGCTCGCCGCGCTCGCCAACGTGTTCGAGCCGATGAAGCCCGCGGAAGAGCAGATAGCCGAATTCTCGCTGGCGTTCTCCAAGGCGTTCCACGAAAATCTGATCAGAATCGCGCGGATGCTCGAGCCGGTCAGAGCTTTCCAGAGCCGCCTTGCGCAGCTCGCTTCGGATTTTTCGCCCGCGAACGATCTGCAGAAACGCTTCAGCGAACTGGCGGTGGCATTTAATGAGAGCCCCGTCGAAGAGCCGGCCCCGCAACCCGCCACGCAACCGCCCGTGCAGGTCAACGCCGGGCAAACCAGCCAGGCCGAAGAGCCACAGGCGCTCAACGGAACGAGCAACTCGTAGAGCGAAAATCCCGGCGCGCCCGCAGCACCGAT
>JAKAVX010000097.1 GCA_021827465.1 Deltaproteobacteria bacterium
GCGCCCGTTGTGCGAGCTTACCGAAAAACGCTTGCGGTCCACCGGATGACGGCCGACCGGACGCGCGATCGTAAGGCGCTCGCGCGAGACCGTCCCGCGCACGATCGCGAGGTAAATCTTTTTTACGGTGCGCTCCTTGAACTGGTTCGAAAGCGAGGTCTTGGCGTACGGAGTCCGCGCGACAACCATCACGCCTGAGGTTTCCTTGTCCAGCCGATGCACGATTCCGGGCCGGAGCACGCCGTCCGGCTCCGCCATCCGGGCAAGCTCCGGAAAGCGCGCGAGCAACGCGTCAACCAGGGTCGCGTCAGGATGGCCGGGCGCGGGATGCACCGTCATGTTCGCGGGCTTGTTGACGACGATTATCTCGTCATCGGCGTACATCACGGCGATATCCGGCGCGGGAGCCACCATCTCCGGCGCTTCGGCCGGTTGCGGCGCAAGTATTTCCACCCGGTCCCCGGTTCTGACGCCGGCCGAGGCGCGCGCGGGCTCTCCGTTGAGCATCACGAGACGAGCCTTTATCATCCGCGCGACCTGCGAGCGCGTGAACTCGGGATAGAGCCGCGCCGCCACGAACACGTCAAGGCGCATCCGGTCGTCCCCGCTTTCCGCGGTCAGCAGCGCGGGCAGGAGCGGATTCACCGGCGCGTCCGCATAGTTGAGATCAAGTACGGTTGCCAACGGAATTCATCGGCTTCGCGCCTTCCGCCGCGTTCGGATACGGGGAAGGCAGGGGAAAACCTGAAGTCTTACAAATAATATAACGCACAACGGCGAAAAATCACCGGTGCGCGCGCCGCCCGAGCTAGGATTTGTAGGGAACCGGATGGGCTTTCTCGTAGACGCCGATCTCGGCGTCGTGAGCCAGCGTCAGCGCGACATCGTCGAGTCCTTCGAGCAGGCATTTCTTCGCGAACGGCTCGATCTCGAACCGCGCCGACCATCCGAACTCGTCCGACACGGTCTGCGCCGCCAAATCGACGGTGAGCGCATAATTTTCGTGGCGCTTGATCGCCTGGAAAATAGCCTCGACCTCCTCGGGCTTGAGGATAATCGGCAGCATCCCGTTCTTGAGGCAGTTGTTGCGGAAGATATCCGCGAACGATGGCGCGATCACCGCGCGGAGCCCGAAATCCGCGAGCGCCCATACCGCATGCTCGCGCGAACTGCCGCATCCGAAGTTCGCCCGCGCGACCAGGATAGCGGCCTTCGTGAAGCGCTCCTGGTCGAGCACGAACCGGCTGTCGGGCTGATTGCGCCAGTCGTAAAAGAGCCCCTTGCCGAGCCCGGTCCGGACGACGGCCTTTAAGAACTGCTTGGGAATGATCTGATCGGTATCGACGTTGGGCCGGTCCAGAGGCGCGACCAGTCCGGTGAAATTCTTGAACGCTTGCATCGCTGAATCGATTCTCCCGCGGTTACCCTGCCAGTGGCTCGAGGTTCGAGGTTCGCCCGTATTCGGTTCCTCGGAAACCTGACTCATAATTCCTTATCAGGAAAGAGGCTGGTCTGTAACGCTTTTGGAAGACGCGAATTGTTAGCATGGCGTCCGGGAGCCCGTCTCGCGCCATGGGCCGGGCGAGGAACGCAAACAGTCCCTCCCTACGGCCCCGATCGCAAGCGCGGCAGCGAGCGATCTCCGCAGACAATCGTGCGCCGGCAAAGAGGAGCGCTATCGGCTATTTGCAGGGCGTCGGGCTCATTCTTGCCGATTTGCCGCTACCGCACTGCCACATCGGAGGCGTGTTGAAAACGTGGGTCGCTGCCCACGCCTTGTACTGTGGAGAATTCATCCACGCCTCGAGCTTGGGATCGGTCCGCGGCGCAGGCGGCGGTATGTGCATGGGCTCCTCGAAGCGGGGAGGGCCGGCTTTCGTATTGTACTGCGGGGCGTGAGTGCCGTGGAAAGGCTTTGTCTCCCATGCGGTGCCCGGCGGACAGGGAGGAAACTCGCTGCTGGTCGGATCTCCCGGGCCCGCACATTTATACACAGCCACCGGGTACGAGGGCTTATTCGTCCAACCCGGCGGAAGTGGTGGGTAGGCGTCGGGCTCAGGCTTGTTCGGAACAGTCGGCGGCGGAGAAGCTCCGGGCCGATCCTGCGCACGCGCGGTGGAAACGGCGGCGAGCGACAATGACAGGAGGCCCGCCGCAAGGATAAAAATCGAGCCGCTGGCTTTTAGGTTCATCTCTATTTCTCCCGTGCCGAGAGCCCTAACGTTTACTGCGTGTCGTTGCTGAACGACAGGTCGTACATCGGCGTGATGTTTGAATCCTGAGTCGTCCCGTCAGGTGTGTACTCGGTTACCTGCCAAAACAGGTAGCACTCGTTGGTCAACCCCGCCTGTGCCGCCGCGATGAGCAGTGATCCCTATTACGAGCAACAATCCCGCGGGGATTAGAAGAAGGAAACCGCGATTGGGGCCAGGCTAACGTCGCGAACCCTGAGCGCGAGTGCTAAAGTCGCCCCAGCCCGAGGATGGCCCAAAATCCACTGGAAGATTAGCTGCGCGAACCTGAGAGCCCAATGCTCGGGCTCCGCTGTCCCGGAAACCTATTTCTCTCGGCGCAGTGGGAGCAGGAATTGGCCTTTCGGAACAGGGTCTCTTGATTCGGCGAGTCCCATCTCGGCGATGAGCTTGGGGAAGCGCAGTCGCCCCGTCTCCAAGTAGCGCGGGTCCAGCTCAAAAGCGAGCCAGCGTCTTCGGAGCCGTTCGCATACCGCTCCGGTTGTGTTCGAACCGGCGAAAATGTCGAGGACCAGATCACCCTCATCCGTCAGGAAGTTGACGAAAAATTCCGGAAGCTGTGACGGAAAGCGCGCAGGATGCGGCTTTAATCCGGCTTGCTCGCACAGCTTGAGGTAAGAGCCATTCGAGTCGTTGTTGCCCTGCACGAGCAGGTTCGAGCAGATTGCTCCGCCCCGGTCACGTCCCCACTTCTCGGTGATGTTGTGGCCCGACGGCCTCTGTTTTGCGCGGTAGCCCTTTTGTATGAGCCTCTCCATGTCCTTGCTGTACGGAACCAGCACCTTGCGATTGTCCGCTTTTGGACTCGGTGTCTTCGATAGCCACCAGAGGCAGTTGACGGAATCTTTAACCCTTATGCGGCGCACGGTGACCCATTCCGCTGGCGCTGGCATTTTCCCGGGGTTGTGCCAGTAGAACTCCTGCGCCAGGTAAAACTTCAGGTCCTCGACCAGGGCGACCAACAGTTTGAAGTGGTAGAGCGATCTTGTTGGCCGGCCGGGCTCGTATGCTCCGCCGAGATCGATTACAAAACTTCCGTCCTCCGCGAGGACCCTCTTCACGTCGCGCGCAAATTCCAGGAACCACGGAATGTATTCGGGCTGATCCTTATTCCCGTATTCTTTCTTGAAGTGAAGTGCAAAAGGGGGCGAGGTCATCACGAGGTTCACGCTCGCTGCCGGTAGCTCCCGCAGCAGTAAGCGAGAATCGCCCACGTAGGCCGCGCCGAGCTTCGTCGCGTAAATCGTCCTTTGTTTCAAAAGCGGGAGGCCGGAGCTTGGGAAATCGTTCTTCATCTGGACAGACTATGAGTATTGCTGCAACGAGGTCTTTGTCAATGTGCCGCGTCGTTCACAGCCGCGAGAAAATCGTCGCGCCAGTACCGGCTCTCACCCGTCAGAGGTACCGGCTGCATCACTTTCAACACCTGTGGATCGTCTTCCCGCCGTGCCAGCTGCCGTGCGGCAATGAAACGAAACTTCCACTCGCCGGTCTGATTGAAAGTGCACACGGCCAGCACGTCAAAGTGATCCGCCAGGTAGCCCCTGGTCTTACGCCCTTGCCTATCGCGACCTCCGCGGGTCTTTTGAATTTCGACTTTGCATCCCCGCTCCGGTCGAAAGTTCTCGTCGCTCCGCAGGTTTTTGCATTCGACGCGAAGGTTGCGACCCTCAGGCATCACGATTTCGAAGTCGGGCTGCCCGTCAGCGTCGTGCCACTGAAGCGAAACGATCCTGCCTTCCGTGCGTAGTCGTTCGAGATGGCGGTGTAAATAAAGCTCGGCCAGCTTGCCTCTGACATCAACTTGTGCGCGGAACCCATGCTCGATTGCCTCGAGGATGTCCGTTACAGGAGCATTAAGTCGTTTCTCTAGCGGATGGGAGAAGGTCATCCGCGATCCTCCTCCATGAGAGCGGCGAGGCTGATCCCGAAGGCGCGGGCGATGTCCGCTAGGACCGTGAGAGTCGGGTTGCGTTCGCCCCGCTCGATTCCGCCTATGTAGGTTGGGTGTTTTTTAGCTCTGGACGCCAGCTCCTCCTGAGTCCAGCCGCGGTCGATCCTTAGCGCCCGCACCCTCCGCCCTAGCCGGCTTTGAATAGCCCTCATTTTGTGCCGAAAGCCTAATGCGCAAAGGTGGGCACGCTCCACAGACGATGAGTATTCCGAAAGACGATAAGTATCGAACCCGCCCCTTCGGGACACTCGACGTCTGCCTGGACAACATAGCGCACCGGTAAAATGTCCCGTATCGCGTCTGGGAGCAGGCGAGCGGTGGTCGCGTTCGCTAGATCACCAAGAAATGGCTCAGCTACCGCGAACGCGAAATTCTGGGCCCCGGCTTGAGGCTGGAGGAAGCGCGCGACGTCACCGGTATCGCGCGCCGAATCGCTGCGATTCTCCTGATGGGACCCGAGTTGGACGCGAACTACGAGGCGATAAGGAGCGCAGCGTTCGCGTGGCCTCGGTCGGAGGGCGCTGGCACACCGGACGTACCGGAGTAGCGGCCGCTGCCATCGCCGGCGCGCGGCCCGCACCATTTCTCTGCGGACCCTCACCTGGCGCTTCGCGCCGTCCTCTCCCGGATCTCGGGCGAGGATCAGGAAAGCGGCGTCGCGGCTGCACCCTCACCCTGGCCCTCTCCCATGTCAAAAAATGGGAGAGGGAAACGGCGCGCTCGCCGTGTCAGATGACTGCGGCTACTGGCTCAGTTCTTCGGCCAGTCGCGGATGTCGACGAAATGGCCCGCGAGAGCGGCCGCCGCCGCCATCTGCGGACTCACCAGGTGCGTCCTGCCGCCCTTGCCCTGGCGTCCCTCGAAATTGCGGTTCGACGTGCTGGCGCATCGCTCGCCCGGCTCCAGGATGTCGGGATTCATGCCGAGGCACATGCTGCATCCCGGCTCGCGCCATTCGAAGCCCGCTTCGCGGAAGATTTTATCGAGGCCGAGTTTCTCGGCTTCTTCCTTGACCAGTTCCGACCCCGGAACAACCATTGCGTTGACGCTCGCGGCGACTTTCCGGCCGCGCACGATCTCGGCCGCGGCCTTGAGGTCGCTTATTCGCGAGTTCGTGCATGAGCCGATAAAGACGCGGTCGATTTTGATGTCCTCAATCGGGGCGTTCGGCTCGAGCCCCATGTATTCGAGCGCGCGTTCGGTCGCGCGGCGCTCGCCGGGGTCGCTCAGCGCGGCGGGGTCGGGAACCTTGCCCGTCACCTCGACGACCATCCCGGGATTGGTGCCCCAGGTGACCTGCGGGGCGAAGGAGGCCGCGTCGAAGCGGACGCTGCGGTCGAATTTGGCGCCTTCATCGGTGCGCAGCTCGCGCCATTTTGCGGCGGCCTTGTCGAAGTCGGCGCCCTTGGGCGCGAAGCGCCGTCCGCGCATGTAATCGATCGTCTTTTCGTCGACGGCGATCATTCCGGCGCGCGCGCCGGCTTCGATCGACATGTTGCAGACGGTCATCCGCTCTTCGACCGAGAGCGCTTCGAACGCCGCGCCGCGGTACTCGACGACGCATCCGGTCGCGCCGTCAGTGGTGATACGGCCGATAATCCCGAGGATGAGATCCTTGGCCGTGACGCCGGGCTTGAGATGGCCGTCGACCCGAATCTCCATCGTCTTGGGCCGGTTCTGCCAGAGGCACTGCGTGGCCAGCACGTGCTCGACCTCGCTGGTGCCGATTCCGAAGGCAAGCGCGCCGACCGCGCCGTGGGTCGAGGTGTGGCTGTCGCCGCATACGATCGTCATCCCGGGCTGGGTGAGGCCGAGTTCGGGGCCGATCACATGGACGATACCTTGCTCGCGCGAGCCGAGATCGAACAGCGGGACGCCGAACTCGCGGCAATTGCGCCGCATCATCTCGACCTGAAGGCGCGAATCCGGGTCCTCGATAGGCAGCGAGCGATTCGTGGTCGGGACGTTGTGATCGAGGGTTCCGAAGGTGCGAGCGGGCACGCGCGCCTTGCGACCGCTGTTGCGCAGCGCCTCGAACGCCTGGGGGGAAGTAACCTCGTGAATCAGATGGAGATCGATATAGAGCAGGGCGGGCTCGCCGGGCTTCTCGATAACGACGTGATTCTTCCAGATTTTCTCGAAAAGGGTCTCAGCCGCCATCGCGCGGGACGTGCCACCTCACCTGTCGGATTAGGAAACCGTATTATCCGACAACCGCGCGGGCTGTCCAAGCGGGCTCGCGGTGCGAACGAGCCCGCGCGGGCCGCCGGGCACGGTCCGTCAGACGGCGCTCCGGCGGCGTGCCGGGAAAGTTCAATATGGCCGGGCTATTTGCGCGGATAGCGCACCACCATGACCGGGCAGGGCGCGCTGCGCACCACCTTGTCGCAGGTGCTGCCCATCAGCAGATGCTCGAGCGGGCCTTCGCCGCGCGAGCCGATAACCACGGCGTCGATATTCTTTTCCTTGACCTCGCGGAGAATTTCGTAGACCGGGTCGCCTTCCACGAAAATCGCTTCGTGGGGCAGATCCTTGACCGCGTCGTCGTAGCGGGCCATCAGTTCGGCCGACTTCTTGCGGGCGCCTTCGATAAGCGCGTGATAGTCGCCGTGATGGGTCTCGTAGATCTTGTCGGCCGGGTTCCTTATCACGTGGAGCAGGTAAAGCTTGGAGTTGTACAGACGAGCCATCGTGGTGGCGTGCTCCAGCACCCGATCCGCGTACTTGGAAAAGTCCGTGGGGAAGAGAATGTTCGCAATCTTAACCATCAACCTGTGCTCCTGTCCTGACGAGCCTCTTGAAAAGCCTTAAATCCAGGGCTCAGTCAAGAGCGCGGGCCATGGACAGCCTCCAGTTGGGATAGAATCGCCGCCCGCCGATGCGGCGTCAATCGAATCCGGGCGAAAAAGGCGGCGCCTGATAGTGCCGCCGCCCGCCAAGAAAAGCGCATTGCGCGGTTTGTCGCAAACCCCTCAGCTCGCGGCCGCGAAATAAGGAGCGACGCCGGGTCCCGGGTCAGCTCGCGATCGGCTCGCGGACGCGCCGGTTGGCGTTGAAGACGACCGCGGGCACGCCGAGCCGTGGGTCCCGATAAATCTCGCGAAGTTCCGCGAGCGTCTCGCCGGCTGTGGAAAGCGAATCGCGCGCCTTCTCGCAGATCCCGGACGGGTCCGCTATCAATTTCCAGGTGGAGGAGAGGGCGATGGCGAAGGAGGGAGCGGAATCTATCGACGCGCGCGGGGAGCGCGAGGCGGCGGCGCGGGAAAGCGATGAAAGGGCGCGATGCGACGCGTGCGGCTCGCCCATGAAGCCGATGGGGCATTGCAAGTACGTGTGCCTTCGATGCGGCTTTCTCAGGACCTGCAACGACGTAATCTGAGGGCCGCGTCGACTCGCCCCGGGCGGATTTCGCGCAACCAAAGGGGCGACCTACTTCTCGCGGCGGGTTGGGGCGGCGCGCTCCGCGCTGACCATCCCGCGCGTGACGGTCTCCTCGCCGAAGCGCCGCGCGAGCGAATCGAGCGCCTGGTTCAGACGCTCGCGCTTCGAATCACGCGGATGCGCCGCCGACGCCTCGAACAGGCCCATCTGGCGCGGCTCCGAGCGTTCGAGATTGTGCACATGAATTCCGGCGAGCCGGATACGGCCGGGCTCGCTCACGCGGTCGAGCAGGGCGATTGCGACGTGCGAGATTTCCGCGCCGTCGTCGGTAGGGCGTTCGAGCGAAAAGCTTCGCGTCAGGACCGGATAGCGGCCCTCGCCGAGCGGACGCGCGAGCTTGAGCTTCAGAGTAACCGTGCGCGCGCGCACGCTGTCGCCGCGAAGCCGGCGGCCGAGCGC
>JAKAVX010000098.1 GCA_021827465.1 Deltaproteobacteria bacterium
ACAGGCTCGGCCCGCGCTTTCGATGATCCGGCGCAAGGCGGAGATCGCTCTCGGGCTTACGCGGGCGCGACGCCATTTCGGCCGCGTCGGACATACGATCCTCATTTCCGGATGGGTTCCGAAGGCAAAGGTCGGCACACTGCGCGAAGAAGTTGCGCGCGTGACCGAAGGCGCGGCCTACATGGAAATCGTCGATCCGAGCGAGATGCGCGAGGTCGGCGCGGGAACCCTTCGCATACCAATTCTCTTCAGCAACCCGCTGTTCCTCAAACCGTTCGAGCGGCTGACCGCCGCGTACGGCGTGCCGCGTTACGGCGAGGTCGAGCCGACGGCGTTCCTGGCGGTGAGCTTTCTCATCATGTTCGGCGTGATGTTCGGCGATGTGGGGCAGGGCTTCGTGCTCGCGCTCGCGGGCTATGCGATATTCAGGATCTCGTACCGATACACCGATCTCGGGGTTCTGCTGATCGAATGCGGCATCGCGTCGATCATATTCGGATGCCTGTACGGAAGCGTATTCGGACTGGACGATCTCATTCCCGCGCTGTGGTTCAATCCGATGCTGCGGATGACGCGCGCAATAACCATTTCGATAGCCTTCGGCGCGATCCTGATAAGCATCAGTCTCATACTCAACGTGATCAACAGCCTGCGCGCGCATGAGACCGGAGCGGCTATCTTCGGCGAGCACGGCCTGGTGGGCGCGTTTATGTACTGGGTATGTCTCGCGGTTGGGAGCCGTTTCCTGCTGACCGGCCAGGCCGGTGTCGAAGGCTGGGTGCTGGCGCTGCTGATCGGGCTTCCGGCGCTGAGTATCGTGTTCCATCGGCCTGTCGAGGAAATTTTCCGCCGCAAGCGCGGCGAGGCGGTGCCGTGGGGCCGGATGCCGGGGCTGCTGGTCGAAGCGATGGTCGGCCTGGGCGATGCATTCATTTCCTATCTTGCCAATACCGTATCGTTCATAAGAATCGCCGCGTTTGCGCTCGCGCACGTGGGGCTTTTTATCGCCGTGTTCGCGCTGGCGGATGCGCTCTCGCGGATGGCGGGCGGAGGAGTCTGGTATTGGCTCACGATGATCGTCGGAAACATCTTTATAATCGTGATCGAGGGGATGATGGCGTCGATTCAGGCTATTCGTCTTGAGTACTATGAGTTGTTCGGAAAATTCTTCAAAGGTGGTGGAGAGGAGTTCCGGCCGCTTCACGTCTAGCGAGGAGGAAACATGCGTCGGGTCGAAACCTGGATGAAGCTTGCGGGTGTCGCGCTGTTTGCGGTCGCGGTAATCGTGCTTGTCCCGCTGGTCCTGTTCGCGCAGCAGGTCGCCGCGCGCGCTGGCGCCGCCTCGCCCGAAGTCATGAAGTGGGGATTTATCACCGCGGCGGCGTCGGTCGGAATCAGCACCACCGCGGGCGGAATCGCGGTTGGGATGGTGGGTTCGGCCGCGATGGGCGTGGTCGGCGAGCGTCCAGAAGTGGCTCCGCGCGCGCTTATCTTCGTCGGCCTGGCCGAAGGAATCGCGATCTACGGGCTTATCGTGTCGGTGATGATACTGGGCAAGATCTGAGATGGTTCCGTTCGTACTCGGCGAAGAGGAAATCGTCACCGGCTTCGGGCTTATCGGCGTCAAGGGAGTCACGCCGAGCGGGCCCGACGCGGCGCGCCGCGAAATCGAGAATGCGGTCTCGGCCAAGGAGCCGCCGCTGCTGCTGGTGACGGAACGAATCGCTGAGTGGATAAGACCGCAGATCCGAAACGCAATCCTCGCCGGCGCGATGGTGCAGGTGATTCCCGGCTTCGGCGGGCGAATCGAGAAACGGGTCGATGAAGAGGCGCTGCTGCTCTCGGCGCTGGGAATAAAACTGTGAGGCGCGATGCCTGATACGTTGCAAGCAACCGGCCCGGGCGCCGACACGCTCGCCAAAGCGATCGTCGCGCAGGCCGAGGAAGAGGCGAAGAAGGTACGCCAAGCCGCCGAGGCCGAGGCAAAACGTATCCTCGCCGAAGCGAAGGCCGAGAGCGACAGACGCCGTGCGAGCGAAAGCCGGGAGGAGATAAATCGGGTGCGCAGGGAAACCGCGACCGAACTCGCGCTCGCACGGTTCCATGCGCGGCGCGGCCTTCTCGACGCTCGGGAAAAGCTTGTCGAACAGGTCTTCGCGGAACTTCCGGCGGCGCTCGGCAAGCTAAGAAATGACGCGTCGTACCCGCGCTTGCTTGCCGGCCTTGCGCGCGAGGCGATGGCGGCGCTCGAAGCCGAGCGGTTCATCGTAAAGGTCGCGCCCGAAGATAGGCCCGCGGCCGAGGGGGCGATGCGCGAGGGCGATGCACGAAACATCGAGATCGAGAAAGATGCCGGCGTGCGCGAAGGATGCGTCGTGTGGCAGGCAGATCGCCGCGCCTATTACGACAACAGTTTCACGGCGATAGTTGCGCGCGGCAAGCCGCGGCTTCGCCCGATGGTCGCCGAGTGGTTATTCGGAACGGACGAATCGTGGCAGGTGAGCTGACAATATCGGCGAGCGGCCGCGAGACGGAGCGCAAACCCGTCGGACGCACGGTGTGGGTTAGCGGCCCCGTAGTCAAGGCCGAAGTCGAGCACGCGGTCTTCATGGGCGAGCAGATAGAGGTCGGCGACGAGCGGCTGATCGGCGAGGTGATCGGCGTTTCGGGAAACCAGGCGCTTCTCCAGGTCTACGAAGAGACCGAAGGACTCGGCCCGGGACGGCCGGTGTTCTCAACCGGGCTTCCGATGTTCGTCACGCTCGGGCCGGGACTGGTCGGCAGCGTGTTCGACGGTATCCAGCGCCCCCTCCATGCGCTCGAGAAAGCCGGACCGTACATCTCGCGCGGAACCAAGGCGCCGCCGCTCGATACGGAAAAACGATGGCATTTCGCGCCGCGAAAGCGCGCGGGCGAAAAAATCGGCGCGGGCGAGGTGCTCGGAATCGTGCAGGAAACCTCCGCGATTGAGCATCGCGTGCTCGTGCCGCCGGAAGTCGCGGGCGAGCTTGCGAACGTCGTGGCCGAGGGCGACTATACGGTGACCGACGTGATCGCGACGGTTCGCGACGGAGAGACCGGAAAGCAGACGCCGCTTACGATGGCGCAGCGATGGCCGGTCAAGCGCTCGCGCCCATACCGGAACCATCTGCGCCCGCAGGAGCCGCTGGTCACCGGCCAGCGCATTTTCGATCTCTTCTTTCCGCTCGCGAAGGGAGGAACCGCGGCGATTCCGGGCGGATTCGGCACCGGCAAGACCGTCACGCAGCATCAGCTCTCCAAATGGGCGCTCGCGGACATAATCGTGTTCGTCGGATGCGGCGAGCGCGGCAACGAAATGGCCGAAGTGCTGCTCGTTTTTCCCGAGCTTGCCGATCCGCGCACCAAGCGCCCGCTGATGGAGAAGACCGTGCTGATCGGGAATACGTCGAACATGCCGGTCGCCGCGCGCGAGGCGAGTATATACACCGGAATAACTATTGCCGAGTATTACCGCGACATGGGATACGACGTCGCGCTGATGGCCGATTCGACCTCGCGATGGGCCGAGGCGCTTCGCGAAGTCTCAGGACGGCTCGAGGAAATGCCGGCGGAAGAGGGGTTTCCCGCGTACCTGGCGGCGCGTCTCGCGCAGTTCTACGAGCGCGCGGGGCACGTCGAAACTCTCGGCGGGGCGAACGGTTCGGTCACGGTGATCGGCGCGGTCTCGCCCGCGGGCGGCGATTTCTCGGAGCCGGTCACGCAGCATACCAAGCGCTTCACGCGATGCTTCTGGGCGCTCGACAAGGATCTCGCCGCGGCGCGCTACTTCCCGGCGATTAACTATTTGGAAAGCTACAGTGGCTACCTCGACGAAGTCGGCGAATGGTGGCATCGCGAGTACGGCGCAGGGTGGCGCGGTCTGCGCGACGAGGCGATGCGCCTTCTGCAGGAAGACAGCCGGCTCCAGCGTATCGTCAGGCTTATCGGCGAGGACGCGCTGCCGGACGAGCAGCGCCTGATAATCGAAGGCTCGCGTCTGCTCCAGGAGGCCTGCCTTCAGCAGAACGCGAACGATCCGGTGGACACCTTCTGCCAGCCCGAGAAGCAGCTCGCGCTGCTCGGCGCGGTGCTCCATTTCATCAAGCGCGCCGAAGAGGTTGTGAAGAAGGGCGCACCTATTCATCGCGTGCGCGAGACGGCGGCGCGCGAGGAGATCGTGCGCGCCAAGGAGAAGATTCCGAACGACAAGCTCGAGCTGTTCAAGGAGCTGACGCGCAGGATCGACGAGGAGATGGACGCGCTCTATCGCGATTTCCGGAGGGTCACATGATGCGCGAGAGCGGAAGATTCCAGTGCGGGCTCAAAAGCGTGTCGGGCGCGCTCGTGTTTCTCGAAGGGGGGCCCGGCGTCTCGTACGGCGAGATGGTCGAAGTGATCGGCGCGGACGCGCGCGTTCGCATGGGGAGAGTGCTGGTCGCAAGCCGTGAGACGGTCGCTATCGAAGTCTACGAAGGCACCGGGGGCCTGTCGCCCTCAGAAACGCGCGTCAGGTTTCTCGCCCACGGACTCGAAGTGCCGGTTGCCGAGGAGATGCTCGGCCGCACCTTCGACAGCTTTGGGCGCGCGCTCGACGGCGGTCCCGAACCGCTCGCCCGCGAGTGGCGCGATGTCAACGGCGCCGCGATAAACCCCGCGATGCGCGCATATCCGCGCGATTTCCTGCAGACCGGAATCTCCGCGATAGACGGGATGAACACCCTCGTGCGCGGGCAGAAACTGCCGATCTTCTCGGCCAGCGGACTGCCGCACAATCGGCTCGCCGCGCAGATCGTCCGTCAGGCCGAGGTGCCGGGCGAGCGGGGCGGGTTCGCCGTTATCTTCGCGATCGTCGGCGCGAGCCGCGACGTTGCCGACATGTTTCGCAGCAGCGTCGAGGAAAGCGGCGCGCTCAGCCGTGTCGCGATGTTCGTCAACCTCGCCGACGATCCGGCCGTCGAGCGCCTTATCACGCCGCGCACCGCGCTCACGCTCGCCGAGTATCTTGCGTTCGACCGCGGGATGCACGTGCTGGTCGTGATGACCGACATGACACAGTACTGCGAGGCGCTGCGCGAGGTCGCCTCGGCCAAGGGCGAGGTGCCAAGCCGCAAGGGATTTCCCGGCTATCTGTACAGCGACCTTGCCTCGGTTTACGAACGCGCCGGCAGAATCCGCGATCGCGAAGGCTCGATCACGCAGGTGCCGATCCTCACAATGCCCAACGACGACATCACGCATCCGATTCCCGATCTCACCGGCTATATCACCGAAGGCCAGATGGTGCTGGAACGGGAACTCGACCGAAAGGATATCTATCCGCCGATCAACGTCCTGCCCTCGCTCTCGCGCCTGATGAGCGACGGTATCGGCGCCGGCCGCACCCGCGAGGACCATGCTCATCTCTCCAACCAGCTCTACAGCGCGTATGCCTACACGCGGAGGATCAGGATGCTCGCGGCGATAATCGGCGAAGAGGAGCTTTCCGGGCGCGACAAGATGTATCTCGAATTCGGACGCCGCTTCGAGTCGGAATTCGTCGGACAGGGACCGGAAGAGAACCGCTCCATCGAACAGACGCTCGACCACGGATGGGAGATGCTGAAACTCATCCCGGCGGCCGACCTGACCCGCGTTAGCGAGCAGGAGATCGCCGCGCATCTGAAGTGAACGCCGATGGCCCGGCTTGCGCTGCCAACCACCAAGGCCAACCTGCTCCGGCTCAAGGAAGACCTGGAGCTGGCGCGGGAGGGCCGTCAGCTCCTCGACGAGAAGCGCGAGATAATCCTGCGCGAGCTGTTCAGCCATCTGGAGGATCTCCGCCGTTCGCGCGCGGAGGCGGAAACCGCGCTCGCCGAGGCATACGCGGAGTTGTCCGAGGCATGCCTCGCGCTTGGGCGCGAGCAGGTAGCGCGGGCCGCGATGGCCGCGCCGGCGCCGGCCGAGATTACCTCGCAGGAGCGAAGCCTGTTCGGGGTCGTGCTGCCGCTGCTGAACTGGGAGCCATCCGACGCCGCTCCGCCATGGGGATTGCTCGGCACGTCGCTCGAACTCGATTTCGCGCGGGAAAAATTTCTTGCCGCAATGCGACGGCTGGTCGAGCAGGCGGAACTGGAGATCGCGTTTCGGCGGCTTGCGGTCGAATTGCGAAAGACCCAGAAGCGCGTCAACGCGCTTCAGAACCTGCTCATCCCGCAGTACCAGGAAACCGTCAGCTACATGGAGAGCGGACTGGAAGAACGCGAACGCGAAGCGCTCTTCCAGCTAAAGCGCGTACAGAGCCGCAGGGAGGTCCCCCAATGAAGCATCCCTTGCGCAAGATTATGATAGCGACGGACGGCTCGGAGCCGTCGATGCGGGCGGCGGAGACGGCGATCGAGATAGCGCATCATTACGGCGCGGCGTTGCTCGCGGTTCACGTCGTGGACGAAGAAGTCCTGCGCGAATTCTGCCGCGTGCTCGGCAAGGACGAAGCGCAGGCGCGCGAGACGCTTGCGGCCGACGCGGAAAAGTATCTCCAGGAAATCCGCGCTCTCGCCGAGCACAAGGTCAGCATCGCCACGGCGGTCGAGCACGGAACGCCTCCTGAAGCCCTGCTCAGGATCGCGCAGAAGGAAAACGTGGATTTGATCGTGATGGGAAAAATAGGCAGGCGCGGCCCCCGCCGGATTCTGATGGGAAGCGTGACCCAGCGCGTGATAGACCTCGCCGAAGTTCCCGTTCTTGTCGTGAAGTGATTTCGCGCCCGCAGCAAGGGCGCGCGCCAAAGCCGGATTCTATCTCCTGCGCGCGGGCGCCGGCACGATCGCGCGCACCAAAAATGATTCGCGCTTGAAAAATCCCATCGTGTGGAACGAGTCTTCGAGTCCAAGGATTGCGTAGTCGAAATAATGGCAGACTTCGTGAAGCAGCGTGCGCAGGAAGGTGCGCGGCTTGACGACGTCGTGACGCTGCGCCGTGCGCATCCAGAGCACGATTCCGCGCGGCGGATCGACGCGAAACAGTCCGTGCAGCTCGCCGCGGGCGTTATGCGGCCTGACGCCGCGCACCAGAACCGGAACCGGCGCGATCCCGGCGAGACGGCATAGTTCGGCCGCAAGCTCGTTCGCGCCGCGCTCGGTTGCGGGCAGATTTCCCGCCTCGAGCACGCGCACCAGTTCGGCCGCCTGCTCGCGCACCGCCGGCGTCATCGCGAATTCGAAGCGATCGATCGAATCGCTCCTGAGGTAACATCACTGAAGCCGCGGCGTGAGCCGGTGGAAGAAATTCGGTAGCGGACGCTCGGCGGGCGCGCGGTCCGCGCCCGCCGATTTCGCTTTCGAGCCTTTCGGTACGTCCTGCGCCATCGAGGCGGCTACGTCCCTTGCGCGGCTTTTGCGCGCGGCGGCGATCCGTTTCAGCGGAACGCCGGGATTATTTTCGACGCGAACAACTCCAGGTGCGGTTCGAGCCATCGCGGCGGCAACCCCGGCGGCAAAAAGAAGGAGAAGAAGTGCGTGTAGGGAAGCTCGGAGGTCATCTGCCGGACGATCTTCACGCACGTGTCAGGATCGACAACCTGCAGCACGCCGAGTTCGCGCAGATGCGCGCGGTCGCGAATCTCCGGTCCCATCCGATCGTCGCCCGCCTCGCGATACCATCGCGAATACAAATTGTGCTGGTAGATGATATGGTCCGCCGCTTCGTTCCAGGTCTTTTCGGGATCGGCCGAGCAGAGCAACGAACCCGCCATGCACGCGAGCCTCAAGTTGTCGGTTGGTTTGCCGAGCTTGCCGAGTTCGGAGCGGTAAATTTCGAAGACCGACTTCTCGGGACGCCCGACGAAACCGTCCGCGTAGCGCGCCGCGCGCCGCGCCGCGGCGGGCGTGAATCCGCCCACCCATAGCGGAGGGCGCGGCTTCTGCGTCGGCTCCGGTGTGAGGCGAATCCCGTCGAGGTCGAAATATTTTCCCTTGAAGGTGAGCGTTTCGCCTTCCCAGAGCCGCCGGAT
>JAKAVX010000099.1 GCA_021827465.1 Deltaproteobacteria bacterium
GATCTATCCCGCAGGTCTTCATCAACGGCAAGTTCATCGGCGGATGCGATATCGTGCGCGAATTGTTCGAAACCGGAGAACTCGAACCAATGGTCAAGGCGGCGCTGGCCGAGGGTGCGAGCCGCGGCTAGCCGCTCTCTTTTGATTTGATCGCAAAGGCGCTTTGGGACAAACCCGAAGCGCCTTTTTCATTTTTCGTTTTTTCGTTCCCGCAACTGCGCGTTCAGGAAGCCTGCCGGCCGTCCAGGCTGAGAGCGCCGGGCCCCTGCGCCGCGACGATCAGAAGGCCGCCCATGATGGCGAGGTTTTTCATTACGTGCGCCGGCTGATCCGGTATGACGTGAAAGATGATCGTGACCGGAATGAGAAACAGGAAAAGAATTATCGCGGCGTACCTGACCTTGAACCCGAGTATCAACGAGAGCCCGCCGAGCACTTCGACCGTCGCGGCGATAAACGCGAGCGGCGGTACGATGCCTTTGGGCATCCCCATCGCGGCCATATAATGCTGCGTGCCGGTCATGTTCGAGAATTTGCCGAGGCCGGCGGTGACAAAAATCACCGACATCAGAATCCTGCCAAGAAGCGCGCCGCCGTTATTCCACCCTTTCATCTGTCTTTCCTCCGAGTGGCTATTTAGCATCGGCGCCGCGGCTGCGCATATATTGATTTTCCGCCTGCCCCTAAAGTAGAGAAGTAGGGTTATTCCCTTCGGGAGGTAGTGCGATGGCGACTGAGCAGGATCGCGAATTCCTGAAACAGCTTGCCGGCTTCAAACCTCCGCAGAGTGTCGCCGAACTGCGCGCGACGCTCGATACGTTCGCGGCGATTCTCAATGCCGACCTGCCCGAGATTGGCGCGCTCCACGAAAATGTCGAGTTGCGTCCCGGGCTTACCGCCGATGTCGCGGTTCCCAAAGGTTCGGGACCATTTCCCGTGGTCGTGTACCTGCACGGCGGCGGATGGGTCGCGGGAAACCCGCGCACCCACCGCAAGCTCGCGATGCAGTTCGCCGAGCGGGGCTATCTCGCGATCAACCTGGATTATCGTCTCGCACCGGAGAATCCGTTTCCGGCTCCGCTCGACGATTGCATCTACGCGATCAAATGGGCGGGCCGCAACGCCGCGCGATGGAACGGCGACCCAAGCCGCACGGCCGTCGGCGGCGATTCGGCCGGAGGAAACCTGAGCGCCGCCGCGCTGACGGCGCTCGCGTCCGAAAACTACGACGGCCCAAAGCCGCGCGCAGCGCTGCTTATCTACGGCGTATTCGATTTTCCCGCTGTGCTCGCGCGGGCCCGAGGCGATCGCTCGGCCGAGATGATGGCGCGCGCGTATCTTGACGGCGCTTATCCGGCGATGCTGCGCGATCCGCGGGTAAGCCCGCTCGCAGCCGTGAGACCCGCAGCGCTCCCGCCGAGCTTCATAATCTGCGGCGGCGCGGACCCGCTATTGCCCGATTCGAAGGCGATGAGCGAGGCGCTCGGCGGCGCGGATATCGCGCACGAGCTTCACGTTCTCGGCGAGATGCCGCACGGATTTCTCCAGATGGGCATGCTCTCGGGATGCGCCGACGGGCTTGGGCGGATGTTCGATTTCCTCGGCCGTACTCTGTGATGCGCAACGCCGCCGGTTCGGGGTGCGAGCTTGCGGCGCTCCCGCCTACCAGTAGCGCACGCGCCCGGTATCGACGTGAACGAAGTCCGAGTGCGGGTAATAGCCCACGCCGCCGCCGCGCAGCGACATCGCGGTACGCCGTAGCGCGAGCAGCGCCCGTCCCGGCACGCGGATGTCGATCGCCTTGCCCTGGATATGAAGGCTGTGAACCGCTACGCCCTCGCTGCGCGCGTGCAGCATCGCGTTGGTCTGCGGCGAACGGTATCCCGAGATAACGTCGAACGGCTTGGAAGTCTCCAGCTTGCCGTTGAGCGCGACCAGCAGGTCGAGCAGGCGCGGATCAATCGCCTTGACCTCCCCGGTTCGGAAGTCCCGCAGAAGGTAATTGATCTCGTTAAGGGCTCCGCGGACGTAATTGCCGTCCTCGAAGTAGGTGCTCTTCAGGTTTTCGCCGGTATGGAGGTTGTAGAAGGAAAGAGACCTGGGCTTGGTACCGGGCAGCCTCACCGCCGCCATCGCGACACCCGGAATCAACATCGGTGCCGCCGCCATCAAGGCCGTCCTGACAAACCGCCGCCTGCTTATAGTCCCCGGCAAGGACTTTTCGTCGCGTGCGCCAAAACTCATCGCGCTCCGCCTCCAGACAGATTGCGCGCGGCCGTAACTTCTTGCGCGATTCCCTGAGCGCGTCTGATCACTTCCGCTGCGCGCGACCAGTCAATCAGATTTTCGAGATGATTGGAATCCGCGATGGCCTTGATGACCGGGAGCGCCGGACCACGCTTTCCGTAGATATCGTAATTGACCTCCAGGAAGACTTTTCCGTCGAGAAGCCTGGCGAGCAGGTACGGCTCGTAAATTATCTCTCCGCGATCGCCGATTTTTACGTTCTTGTAGAGCTGTTCGGCGTCGTCGGGATGGAGCCGGACGCATCCGTGGGTGCCGAAGGTGTAGATGCTCTCGGGCGCGTTGGTGCTGTGGATTCCGTAGCCGGGGATGCTCAGCCCGATAAAATAGTCGCCGAGCGGATTGTCCGGACCGGGCGGCACGCGCGTCTCGACTGCCCAGCCGTTGCGGCGCATCTCCGCCTGTATCGAGACGGGGACTCTCCACACCGGATGTTTCCGCATCTCAAGGACCGAGAACGCACGCAGCGGCGTCGGCCATGAAGGACGACCGACCGCGGCCGGGTAAGCGCCGAACAGCTTTCCGTTCTTGAAGAAAAACAGCATCCGCTGCGGAAGGTTGAGGATGATTCCGTCGTGGAGATCGAACGGCACGATATGGCGGTTGTCGATGAGAAGCTTTTGCCCGGGGTGGATTCTCGAATCGACACGGATATGGTTCATCGCGACGATCGTGCGTACGTCGACGCCGAAGAATCCCGCGATCTCGTAGAGCGTGTTGCCGCGCTCGACCGTAAATTCCTGCTCGCCGCCGACGATCGCGTGGCCCATTGGCTCGTGGAGTACGGAATTGGAGGTTTGCGCCGCGCCGGTGCCGACCAGGCAACTCACAAATATCGCGGCGCTCAGCCAAAGAAGCGTAAGTTTTCGCACTGTCCGTATGAGAATGCTCAGAGTTCGACCGGGATCGGCGCTTCAGCGCTTCGCGCCACGCTTGAGCTTTTTCAGCGCCTGCTCGCCGCCCGCCATCTTGCGCGGCATCGGCTTACCCTGCATCCGGTCTCCAAGATAGGTGCCAAGCGCGAGCAGCAGATGATGCGAGTGCGCGTTTCTGATCGTCGTCCTTCTGGTACCTGATTTGCGTATCAGCCATGGCGCTTCTCTTCTCCGAGGCGGGCCGACGCAGGCAGCGCGTCCGGGACCCTATTTGCTCGCCGGAGGCGCTTAAGTACAATTCCCCGTTAATGACGTTTGTGACAAGGGGTGCCGCAAGGGTGCTCCGCACCGTGATGGTCGCGGCGATGGCCGCCGCGATGCTGACGGCGCTTGTTCCACATCGCTGGACTTCCGAGCACATGACACCCGGAACTTGGGTGCATAGTGCGCGCGTGCGCGTCCAGCGCGACGTCATTGCGGTCAGTTCGGTCGATATAGCAGCTCTCTGCCGTCCACGAATCGAGACAGATTTCGTGGATCCAGAAGCCGCGCTTTCCTATATCCACCGCATCCTGACCAGGACCGAATTCCTGCGCGCCCCTCCCCTTCCGCTCTAGTCCTCGTCTGAAAAACCACGTTAGTGCGCGCGCTCCGGACGGAACGTTCGATCGTCCGAGGGCGAGCGCGGCTAACGCGTTATGCATCGCCCGATTTGGCACATGGTGTGTGCCGAAAAGGGGTAACGGAATGAAAGGGGCAGCGAACAGATGATCCGGCGGGTGTACCAGAAAAAAGGTCCAATTCGTGTCGTAGCGGGAATTCTCGCGACAGGTCTCCTCGCCCTGCTCGGTGCGGGTGCGCTCCAAGCTGCAAACAAACCGGAAACACCCTCACCCTCTCAAACCGTCGCCAAACCGCCGCTCACGCCGTTGGTTCCTCCGCCAGTGCCGGGTCAGCAGCTCAAGATGCCCGAACTTCCCAAGAAGTTCGAAAACGACCCCAAGATCGTGGCGAAAGAACTGGGCCAGCTTATTCAGGAGGCGGTCAAGCGAAACCCGCAACTGGCGGCCTCGCGTGAGTCGCTTGAGGCCTCCAAGGCGCGCGTTCCGCAGGCCGGGATGCCCGATGACCCAAGGGTCGGGTTCAGGATGAAAGATTTGCCGACAACCTTTTCGATGACGCGCGAGAACGCGACCCAGAAACAGGCCCAGTTCGCGCAGTCCTATCCGTTTCCGGGAAAGCTCACGTTAAGGCAGAAAATCGCGGGCCAGAGCGCAGTCCAATTCCGCGAGCGCAGCCATGCCGAGCTGGTGAGCCTGGTCACCCAGGTGCGCTCCGATTTCGCCGACATATTCATGGTCGATAAGGATATCGAAGTTGCGATGGAGCGCCGGCGCCGGCTCCAGGACCTCGTCGATATCGCAACGTCGAAGTACAAGGTCGGGCCGGGCCTGCAACAGGATGTGCTGAACGCCGACGTCGCGCTCACCAGGGTCGACAGCACTCTAATCGAACTCGCCCGCAAACGGCGCAGCCGCGAAATTCAGCTAGCCACCCTTCTCAACCGCGCCTCGGTGACGGTCGAGCCGCTCGGCGTGCTTCCGGTCGTGACATTGAAACATTCGCCGGCCGAGCTCGAACAACTGGCCACCGAGGTGAATCCGCTGGTGCGCGAGCGAGAAGCGGCGGTCAAGCGCGACGAATTCGCGCTCAGACTGGCGGGGATTGCGCCGCTGCCGGATTTCGCGTTCGCCGCCTCGTATGGCTCGCGCGTGGATCATCCGCCACCCGCGCCGATTTCGGCGTTGAGTCGTCCCGACCTGATGAGAGCTGAGGTCATGATGACGGTGCCGCTCTTCTACCCCTGGAAGCAGCGCATGATGCTGGTCGAGGCCGAGGCGAACCTGCGCCGCAGCCGCTCGCAACTCGAAGCGGCGCGCCGCGGCGCGATCGACGAGCTTCACGATCTGCTCGTCAGACTCTCGCAACATGAGCAGGTGGCAGCCTCGTTCCGCGACGAAGTGATCCCGGTGGCGCGCGCTGCGGTGTCGGCCTCGCTAAACGCCTACCAGGTGAACAGGGTCGATTTTCTGACCGTGCTTGCAGCGCAGGACAACCTTGACAACTACCAGGCCGAATACTGGCTCAACGAAGCCGAGAGGTTCCGCGACCTCGCGAAGATTGACGAAGTGACCGGAGCGGTTCTGCTCGAGGATGGGTGGAGCAAATGAACAAGCGTACCGCGCTGTTGACGTTTCTCGCGGGCCTCGCTCTGGGAGCGATCGTAACGATCACTGCCTATCGTCATGCCGGCGGCGAACGAGCTCGTGTCGCCTCCTTATCCGCGTCGCCGCATCTTCCCGACGCTCGCCACTCAGAACCCCCGCCCTTGCGGCACGGCGAGGTCTATATCGATCCCGCGATGGTGCAGAACCTGGGCGTGCGCTCCATTGCGGTCACGACGCGAACCATCAGGGACTCGATCAGGACGACGGGATACGTGGACTACGACCAGGAACGCGTCGTCAGCGTGAATGCGCGGATCAGCGGATGGATCGAGAAGCTCAACGTCGCTTACGTCGGCCAGCAGGTGGGCAAGGGACAGCGCCTGCTAGAGATTTACAGCCCCGAGCTGGTCCTTACCGAGGAAGATTATCTGCGTTCGCGAAGACTCGCGGCCGGTGCGGCCGGCCAGGGCGCGGCGCAGCGCGACGGGCTTCATCTGATGGAGGCGGCGGAGACCAAGATGCGGCTTCTCGGAGTGCCGGCCTCGGAAATCAGGCGGCTCAGGGAAACCGGCAAGGCCGCCCAGACAGTTCCCCTCGACGCGCCGGCAAACGGAGTTGTAACCCAGAGCAAGGCGGTCGAGGGTGCGTACATAAGGGCGGGCGACGATCTCTACACGATCGCGGATCTGAGCCGGGTGTGGGTCTACGCGGATATCTACGAACGTGAACTGGCCCGGGTCCGCGTCGGGCAGATGGCCGAGGTCACCAGCGACGCGCTGGCGGGTCGCAAGTTCCACGGCCGCGCCTGCTACATCTACCCGAACGTGAACGAGCAGAGCCGCACGGTTCGCGTCAGGCTCGAGTTCGAGAATCCGAAAGCGTTGCTCAAGCCGGGCATGTACGTGAAGACGACGCTGATCGATGACTCGCCGGAGCGCCATCTGGCGGTTCCGAACGAAGCCGTGCTCGACTCGGGCGTCCGAAAAGTCGTCATCGTGGATCTCGGCCAGGGTCATTTCGAGCCGCGCGAAGTCGAGGCCGGAAGCGCGTCGGGAGGCTACTACCCGATTCTCAAGGGGCTTTCCGAGGGCGAGCGCGTCGTCACCTCGGCCCAGTTCCTCATCGATTCCGAATCGAACCTGCACGAAGCGCTCGACGCGATGTCGCTCGGGCGCGACAAAAACGCCACGCGCGCGCATCCGGGCAACGGGCGCTGAGGACATCATGCTCGAGAAGATAATCGCCGGCTCGGTGCGCAACCGCTTTATGGTCGTGTTTGCGATCGCGGTCCTCTCGCTGTGGGGGCTATGGTGCCTCGCCAACATCAAGCTCAACGCCGTGCCCGACATGAGCGACGTGCAGGTCATCATCTACACGCCGTTCGTCGGCCAGCCTCCGCAGGTGGTCGAGGACCAGGTCACCTATCCGCTGGTGCACGCGCTTCTGAGCGCGGCCAACGTGAAAGTCGTGCGCGGCTTTTCGTTCTTCAATTTCTCGCTCGTGTACGTGGTCTTCGAAGACGGGACCGATTTCTACTGGGCGCGCTCGCGGGCGCTCGAATATCTGAACTACGCCGCGCAGCAATTGCCGCCCGGTGTGACCCCGACGCTCGGCCCCGACTCGACCGGCGTCGGATGGGTATTCGAATACGTCCTGCTCGACAAGACCGGCAAGTGGGATCTCGCGCAGTTGCGCAGCTACCAGGACTGGCATCTGAAATACGCGCTCGGCACCGTGCCCGGAGTCGCGGAGGTCGCCTCGCTCGGAGGATTCGTCAAGCAGTACCAGGTCGAAGTGGACCCGCGTAAGCTCGTCGCCTACAAGATTCCGCTCTCGCGCGTTCAGCAGGCGATAAAGAACAGCAACAACGCCGTCGGCGGGCGCGTGCTGGAGCGCGCGGGCGAGGAATACCGCATCACCGCGCTCGGCTATATCCAGTCCATCGACGATATCAAGGCGATTCCGCTCGGTCTCGGTGCCGGTGGCACGCCAATCTATGTCGGCGACGTTGCCGACGTCCATCTCGGTCCGGAACTCCGTCGCGGAGTGGCGGACCTCGACGGCAAGGGCGAGGCTGTCGCCGGAATCGTCGAGATGCGTGCGGGAGAGAACGCGCTGTCGGTGATTCACCGCGTCAAACGGCGCCTCGATCAGATTCAGAAGGATCTCCCGCCCGGACTTGAGATTCTTCCCGTTTACGATCGCTCGGGGCTGATCGAGCGCGCGGTGGACAATCTGCGCCGCAAGCTCGTCGAGGAATCCGTCATCGTCGTGATCGTCACGATCGTCTTTCTCGCCAACTTCGGCGGCGCGATGGTCTCGGTGCTGATGATTCCGGCGGGCGTTCTGCTCGCCGCGATCGCGATGTACTACGCGGGCCAGAGCGCCGACCTGATGTCGCTCGCGGGAATCGCGGTCGCGATCGGGGCGATGGTGGACGCGGCGGTCGTGATGGTCGAAAACGGCCATCGCTATCTCGTCGAGCATACGCAGTCGCGCGAGCACGCGATCGTCGCAGCCGCCAAAGAGGTCGGCCCCGCACTGTTCTTCTCG
>JAKAVX010000100.1 GCA_021827465.1 Deltaproteobacteria bacterium
AAAGAGAGCCAATGCCGCGATTCTGAAACCTCCAGCAAAGAGGATTTGAGCCATCTACCAGCACGATCTTGAACTACGAGCCGAGGACATCCAGGTCCTCAACGATGCAGATGGCGTCGCCGCTCTTTTCAGCCGGCTCGGCTACGACACCAACGCTCGCACCGTGCAATCGCCGGGCAACTTGGGAATCACGGCCGATACAATCCTTCGGCGAATCAAGAAGATCGAGCTGATCGCCGACAACGAAGGTTTTTTTCAGGTCTATCTTTTTCAGCTTGTCAGCGTGACGGTCGCTGACGCTCGCGCGCTGGCCACGATCTTCCGGAACCGGGCCGGCAACTTCCTGCTCCTTCTGACCGCTGACTTTGACCGCCTCGATTTTGTCTTTGTCGAGAGAATCCCCGTCGATGGGCAAACTTCAACCATCGGTACGCCGCAACCCAAAGTCCGTCCGCGAACTATCAGCGTCGAGCGGCGCAAACCCGAGCGCGTCCAGCTTCGCGTCCTGCGCCGATTTACCTGGACGGAGGCTGATCCCTTCGCGCAGTACGAAAAACTCCTCGCCGCCTACAGCGTTGCTTACTGGTCCGAAGACCATTTCAACAACCGCGCGCTGTTCTCGGACTACTTTCTCAAAGAGCGATTACCGAACTCTCCCATTGATTTCCCCGAATGGACGGAGGATCCAAAACCAGCCTACAAACGGTTGCACGGCATCTACACAGCGGCTCTCTCCGGGCTCACGGGCAAAACAAAAGAGTCCTTGAGAAGCGAGCTGCTCGAACCCGTCCTTAGCGAACTGGGTTTCAGGATTGAAGCCGGCGCCAAGACCTCCGATCCCGGCGAACCGGATTATCGTTTGTACGGTCCCTCTGACGGAGATTCACCTGTAGCACTTTGCCTTGCTTACCCTTGGGATCGATTTCTCGACGGCAAGGACGACAAGCGCGACGCTGAAACGCCTGACCACAATCCCGGCCAGCGGGTCGTCAGCTTGCTGGAGAAGGCCGAGGCGCCATGGATCGTCGTGACCAACGGCAGACTCTGGCGGCTTTACTCGCCACGAGCCCAATCACGCGCCAGCAACTATTACGAAATCGAACTCGACGAGGCTTTGGGTCAGATCGCGCTTCATCCGTCGGGTCCGGCCGAGGGATTCCGCTATTTCTGGTTGCTATTCCGCCGCCAGTCGTTCGAGCGCATCCCGTCACCCGGTGACGCCAAGCCGCGTTCCCTGCTCGACCGCCTGTTCGATGGCAGCCAGCAGTATGCCGCCGAATTGGGTGAGAGCCTCAAGAAACGAGTATTCGAACAGATTTTCCGTCTACTTGCCGAAGGATTCGTCGCAAACATCCACGAACGCGAAGGGCGCACCACCGCTCTGTCTCAGGAGCGTCTCGACGCAATTTTCCAGGGCGTCCTAACTCTGCTCTATCGGCTGCTCTTCCTGCTCTATGCCGAAGCGCGCGACCTGCTGCCGGTCCGCGAGACGCTCGAGTATTCCAGCGTCAGTATCAGCGAGATTAAGCGAGAGATCGGTGACGCCGCCGGTTCTTTGCTCGACGCAGTCACGGGCAAACTCAAGAAGCACTACGGCTCCGACAGCCATGCTCTTTACGGCCGGCTGTCGCGGCTCTTCGGGGTAGTCGATCGGGGAGAGGCGGACCTTAATATGCCGGCCTACAACGGCGGCCTGTTTATCAGCAAGCCTCGCGCCGGTGATGAAAGCGCGGAGGCCACCGCCGCGCGCTTCCTCGCCGATCACAAAGTACCCGACATATTTCTCGCGCAAGCTCTCGATTTCCTGGCGCGCGACGAAGACCCCAAGACTCATCAACTCGTTTCGATCGACTTCAAGTCGTTGGGCGTGCGCCAGCTCGGCTCAATATACGAGGGCCTGCTCGAATTCCGGCTCCGGATCGCGGAAGAAAAGAAGGCGATCGTCAAGGAAAAGGGACGTGAGGTTTACTTTTCCTTCAAGGACCTCGACGAACGCCAACGGGACCGCGCCGAGAGCCAGGAACGAATCGTGAGGAAGGGCGAGGTCTATCTCGAAAACGACAAGGGTGAGCGCAAGGCGACCGGCTCCTACTACACGCCTGATCACATCGTGAACTACATTGTCGAGCACGCCGTCGGTCCCGTCGTGCGCGAGAAATTCGACGCGATGCGCCAGCGACTACGCGAATCTGAGCGATGGCATCGCGACTCCGTACAGACGGCAAAGGCAAAAGGCGAAAAGCCCGCCAAGTATGAGACCGGACCGGCCGTCGAGAATCGCTGGCGCGATCTGGTTAACGAACTATTCGACCTCAAGATACTTGATCCCGCGATGGGTTCCGGACACTTTCTCGTCGAGACCGTCGACTACATCACAGATAAAGCGCTGGACTTCCTCAACTCGTTCCCGTGGAATCCAGTCACCGCACATCTGGAAATGGTGCGCGCGACAATCCTCAACGAGATGGACGAGCAGGGGATCACAATCGACCACCGCCGTCTGACCGACGTAAACCTGCTCAAGCGTCATGTGCTCAAGCGATGCGTCTACGGTGTAAATCTGAATCCAATGGCAGTTGAGCTGGCCAAGGTCTCACTGTGGCTCCATTGCTTCACGCTAGGTGCACCGCTCTCGTTCCTGGACCACCACGTGCGCTGTGGAAACTCGCTTATCGGCGTCTCCGTCGCGCAAGTGGAAGATGAATTGCGCCAAGGGTCATTGTTCGGTAGCCAATTTGCCGGCCTTCTGCTCGCCACTGATTTGATGCGGCACGTGGGCGAACTTTCGGACGTGACGAGCGCACAAGTCCGCGAGTCGCGCGAGGAGTACACGCGCGCCGCAGCCGCGCTAGCGCCGTTCCGGCGTATTTTGGATGTCTTCACCAGCCAATGGTTTGGTGAGGAAATTCGCAAACCTGCCCGCCTGAAGAAAGGGCAGAGTGTATCTGAAGTCGAATTCTTAAAGTCGAAAAAATCGGAGCAGTTCGTTAAAGCTCCGACTGAAGCGGCTGCTCGCAAGACCATGGAAGGAATGACTGGACCAGAGCGCAAGACCGCCGAGCTGACGCTTCGCCTTTCGACTACCAAGCGACCTTTCCATTGGGAGTTAGAATTTCCCGAGGTCTTCTACGGCCCACGCCCCGGTACCCAACGCAAAATCGAGCGACTCGATAACGCAGGGTTCGACGCCGTAATCGGAAACCCGCCGTATGATGTACTGTCAGCCGATGAGCTCGGCGAAGGCATCCTTCAGGATTTGGCGTTTTTCGAGAGCAATCATCTTTATGGCTCCGCAATTCGGGGCGCCCAGAATCTTTATAAGCTTTTCATCTGCCGAGGCGCGCGCTTACTGACCGCGACCGGGGGGTTCGGCTTCATAGTTCCGATGTCTCTTCTTGGGGACGAGCAAGCGGCAGCCGTGCGTAGATTGCTTCTTTTCGATCTTCATTTGGCTGCGCTCTAACCATTTCCTCAAACGGACAATCCGGGCGAGCGAATTTTCCAGGAAGCGAAACTCTCAACGGCGGTTTTTGTTGCCCGCGGCAGTCAAAATCAAAGTCCAGTCCATATCCGAACGCATCCAGGACGTCTTCTCGATCTGGGAGCGCCAGCTCTGGTGACAGAAGCCAGGCAAATTGGAGGAAATCGACCCGAAAGCGCTTACAATCCCATCCTGTACTCAGCGCGACTGGGAACTTTTTCGACGCATAGGCCGAGCGCGCATTCTGCGGATGGAGCAGTTGATCAAACTTTCCGAAGGAGAGATCCACCCTTCCGTGCATCGCGATTGCCTTTCGAAGCGGGCCGATGTCGGACCGCTGGTACTTCGAGGAGCAGCGATTTCGCTTTACGCCCTACGGGACGCTTCGCAGGGCGAGAAACTCTACCTGAACGTTGAGAAATATCTGAGGCACAAGAGTCTTGATTCCAAGGCTTACCATCACCGCTTCAAGCGAATCGGCTTTCAACGCAAAGCGCCGCAGAACAACTTTCGCCGATTGATAGCTGCTCCGATCCCTCCGCAAGAGTTCTGCTTCGAGTCTATTAAGTATATTCCGGAACCGGACAGCAAGCTGGACTTGGATTTCGTTCTCATACTGCTCAACTCTCAACTATTGGACTGGTATTTTAGGATCACAAGCACGAACGCCCAAATAAATGAATACCAATTTAACGTGCTACCCGTGCCGGCGGTCTATGAGTCCAGTCCAAATCAAGACTGGCGCGGCCTCGTCGAGCGCGGTCGGTGGACCGAAGTCGTGGATCTTCTGACAGGGCTCTGTGACGAACCAAGCGGTATGCCCAACCCTGTCCCAAATGCTTTGTCTAGAATGAGCCAACTAATCCAGGAAATCGAATCTAGTCGGACCGTGGAGAAAAGGACCGATCGATCAGCGCTCAATCCTGAAAGCCAGGAAATACAGGACGCCGCTGACGTAGTCGTATGTCGTGGCTACGGACTTTCACCCGAGGACGTGCAGCATGTCCGGAAACGACTTGACGAGATGTTATAGTAGTAAGCAAGGCATTCATTACTGCCAGGTACAACACGTATGCGCCTTCCTTACGTAATCGACAATCAGACCTCGCGACTCGCGGACGTGCTGGCAGAACTCCTCGGTGAGCATCACGGCAAGTCGCTCGACGTGGCGACCGCCTATTTTACGGTTGGCGGGTTCGGGCTCATCCAGGAAGGTCTGCTTAACCTCGGCAATCTTCGCTTGATCCTCGGGGCAGAGCCCACGACCGGCGAGCAAATTGGCCTCCGGCCCGATCCCGGTGTCATCAAGGGTTTGGTCCGGCGTGACCTCGAAGCGCTGCCATTCGACGAAAAGACCCTCAGGTTGGTCGAAGATCTGATCGGATACTTGCGGCGCGATTCCGTCATGGTGCGCCTGCATGATAAGGGATTCCTCCACGCCAAGTGCTGGCTCTTTTATTCGGACCGTCCGGGTCAGCAGATGCTCTTTGAGCGTTTCCGCCCCATCCTCGCCATCGTCGGTTCATCAAATTTTACAGCCCCCGGCCTGACCTCAAACCGCGAACTTAATCTCACACACAAGGTTCTGCTTGACCCCAGTGAGGTCGAAGACGCCGACGCCGCGCACGCGGTGTCGTGGCTCAGTGATTCGCGGCCGAGCGAGCGAATCACTCCTGTCAACCGGCAGCTTCTGAAGAGCGAGGTCGGGGCTCGCGCGATTATCGACCTCGAGGCTTGGTACGAGCGCAATTGGAACGACAGTCGGGACTTCAAGCAAGAGCTGATCGCGTTGCTCGACGCCTCGAAGTTCGGCCGTATGGAGTACACACCATATCAAGTCTATATGAAGGCGCTCTTCGAGTACTTCAAGGACGAACTCGGCGAAGAGCAACCCGGCCCGACGCGATCGGCAATCGACTTGGCGGAGTTCCAGGAAGACGCGGTCAAGAAGGCACGCAAGATTCTATCGCGGTTCGACGGCGTGATGATCGCCGACTCAGTCGGACTCGGGAAGACCTGGATCGGCAAAAAGTTGCTCGAAGACTTCGCCTACCACATGCGTCAGAAAGCCATCGTAGTCTGCCCGGCGAGCCTTCGGGAAATGTGGGAGACGGAGCTGCGCGAGGCGACCATCTCCGCAACCGTGCTCTCTCAGGAGGAGTTGGGGCGCGATGAATTTGACGCGAGTCCGTGGGCCGACGCGGACGTGGTTCTGATCGACGAGTCGCACAACTTCCGCAATCCTTCCGCTCAGCGATATGCTGCTCTTGAGAGCGTCCTTGGTGCGAACGGCGGGAGAGGCCGCGAGGGTTCGCGTAAAAAGTTGATCCTGCTTACGGCTACCCCGATCAACAACGATCTGATGGACCTGTACAACCAGCTTTCTCTCGTGACCGGAGGGGACAGGAGCTACTTCGCGGCAAGTGGGATTGGCGATTTGTACAAGTATTTTCTCTCCGCTCGGCGTTCGACACGCCTTCGCGACGGCGCGTTCGCGCTGTTCAACCTTCTCGAAGAGGTGGTCATCCGGCGCACGCGCGCATTCATCCGGACGGCGTACCCTGAGGCGACTATCGGCGGCAAGAAGGTACACTTTCCAGAGCGGCGACTGAAGACGATTCGCTACGATCTCGAATCGACCTACGCGGGAATCTATGACGACATCGTTTCCGGAGTGGAGAGCCTGAAGCTCGCCCCTTACAATCTTGAAACCTACAAGAAGAAGGAGGCCGAGGTCGACCAGTTCGAAGCCGGCCGCGAGCAGGCGCTGGTCGGAATCTTCAAGAGCCGCTATCTCAAGCGATTCGAGTCGAGCGTTGACGCTTTTCGGATCAGCGTCAGAAGAGCGTTGGCGTTCCTCAAGACTTTCGAGTCATTCATCCTCGATAAGCGGCTGCTGCGAAGCACGGATTTTCATCGCGCAATGCAGTTTCTGGGTTCAGAGAACGAAGAAGATGATGCGACACCACGCTCGCTTGCTGACGAAATGGATGCGAACGACGAGGCGCGCCGGGCGCTCGAACAAATGGAGACCGTGGATCATACCAAGTACGATTTGCGACGACTCCATGAGGACCTCCAGCACGACGTGCAAGTGCTGTCGGACATCTGGCAGCGCGTCAAAGACATCCGGCCCAAAGATGATGCGAAGCTCGCGAAGCTGAAGGAAATCCTCACCGGCGAACTGCGCGGCAAAAAGGTCCTCGTCTTCAGCTACTACAAGGACACTGCGCGCTACCTCTACAGTCAAATCGGTAATCCCGATAATCCGAACGCCGCCGCGTTCCAACAGACCCTGGATGGCGTGTCCATCAGGCGCATGGACAGCGGCGCCGACCCGCGCGAACGATCCCACATCGTGAAGAGTTTCGCGCCTAAGGCGAATAAAGCAGCCGAGCTTGTCGGCACGGGCAAGGAGATCGATATTCTCGTCTCCACCGACGTGCTGTCGGAAGGCCAGAATCTTCAGGACTGCGGCTACCTGATCAACTACGATTTGCATTGGAATCCGACCCGGATGGTCCAGCGTGCTGGGCGTATCGATCGAATCGGCACCGATTTCGATCGGCTCTGGATTTACAATATGTTCCCCGACGAAGGACTAGAGCGGTTGTTGGGCTTGGTAGAAAGCCTTTCTGACAAAATCGCAGCGATCGACGCCACCGGTTTCTTGGACGCGAGCATTCTCGGCGAGAGCGTCCATCCTCGGAACTTCAACACACTGCGCCGCATTCGCGACGAGGACGGCTCAGTCATCGAGGAGGAGGAGCAATTCACCGAGCTTGCCAGCAATGAGTTCCTGCTAAAGCAACTGCGCGAGCTGCTCGACGGCGGCGGACGAGAGGCGCTGGACGCGTTGCCCGACGGCATCCATTCGGGACTTGCGCGGCCCGGAGCAAAAGGCGTGTTCTTCTACTTTCAGGCTCGCCCCCGCAACGGCGCCCGCCTCCATTTTTGGAAATACTACGACCTCAAAAATGGTGGCATCATCGACAACCGCTATCTAATCGCCAACCTTATCGCCTGCGAGAGGGATACGCCGCGAGTTGTCGATCCTGACCTCTTCCGTTCGGTCTTCGACCTGCAGGAGAAAGTGATCGCAAACATTCTGAGTTCCGTGGAGGAGCAGAAGGCTCGCGAAGCCGCGCCGCGCTCGATCGATCCCATCCAGCAAACTGTCGCGACTACGATTCAAGGCTTCTTGAGTCATCCAGAGGTTGATCGTGCCCGTGCTGTCGAAGTGATCAAGTTCATCAGCCTCCCAATGCGCAAGACGCAAGCAACCCAGCTGAGAGAGGCCTTCAAAGGCTTTCAGCGGGACAGCGACCTCCAAAGACTCGTAGCCAAGATCGAGGAAATCCGGGCGAAATTCGGAGAACCGGCAGCTCTCCAGGTAACGGAACGTGAGTCGCCTATCAGCATATCCCG
>JAKAVX010000101.1 GCA_021827465.1 Deltaproteobacteria bacterium
AATCCCCCGTTGCATTTTTCGCCATCGCGCGCGCGACCATCGCCTGCCCGAGCGCGATTCCGCCGTCGCCCGGCGGCACGCGTCGATGAAGATAGACGTCGCAGGCGGGCGCGAGGCGCTCGAGCACTCCGCGCGCAAGCAAATCGTTCTGAAAGCATCCGCCGGAAAGCACGATCGGCAGCCGGCCGTAGCGGCGAAGCGCCGCGCGAAGCAGGCTTGCGGTTGCATTCGCCAGCGTGCTGTGGAATCGCGCGGCGACAGACGCGGGTTCGGCGCCGGAAATCACGTCTGCGACGAGTTCGCGAAGGGCAGGGCGCAAATCGAGCTGCCACGGATGCGACCCGCTTGCGATCTCGTAGGAATACGGCTGCGATTCTTCCGAGCGCGCCGCGAAATTCACCATCGTTGCGACCTGGCCTTCGTAGCGCGACTCGGTCATGGCAAGAATGATTGCACCGGCCGCGTCGAAGTAGCGTCCCACGCCGCGCGCCAGCGGAGCGTTGAAGCGCGACTCGATCATCCGTTGGACGGTTGCGAGCGCGCTCTCCGCGACGCGCCGGAACAGCGGAATTTCGTCCAGCGGCGGAGCGCCGTCGAACGCGTCGCAAAGCGCAGCGAGCGCGATCCGCCATACCTCGCGAATCGCGCGGTCGCCGCCGGCGAGCGCAATCGGACGAAACGTCGCGATTCGCTCGAAGCCTGCATAATCGGCCAGCAGCAGTTCACCGCCCCACGCAGTCCCGTCGGTGCCGTAGCCGGTGCCGTCGTAGGCAACGCCGAGGACGGGGCCACCGAGTCCGTGCTCGGCCATCGCGCTTGCGATGTGCGCATGATGATGCTGCACGCCGATGTGGACAACGTCGCGGCGGGCGAGCGCGTAGCGGGTCGAGAGATAATCGGGATGGAGATCGTGCGCGACAATCCCGGGCGCGACGCCGAGGAAACGCTCCATCCGCGCGATCGATTCCTCGAACGACGCGTAGGTTTCGAGATTGTCGAGATCCCCGATATACGGGCCGAGATAAGCCTCGTCGCCGACGCCGAGGCAGAAAGTGTTTTTGAGTTGCGCGCCGCACGCCAGCACCGGGCGCGGAAAGCGACGGCTGATCCGGATTGGGCGTGGCACATAGCCGCGCGAACGGCGCATCACGAGCGGACGACCGGCGATTCTGCGAACCACGGAATCGTCGCATCGGGTTACGATTTCGCGATCATGGACGAGGAACAGATCGGCGATACCCGAAAGGCGCTCGCGCGCCTCGTCGTTGCGATAGGCGATCGGTTCCTCGCTCAGATTGCCGGAAGTCATCACGAGCGGCCGGGCGCATTCGGCGAGCAGCAGGTGATGAAGCGGCGTGTACGCGAGCATCACGCCGACAAGAGGATTGTGCGGCGCGATTTCCCCGGTGAGGCGCGCGTCTTTGCGCCGGCGCACGAGCACGATCGGCCGTTCGGCGCAGCTGAGCAGTTTGCGCTCGTCGTCGTCGAGTTCGGCGAGCAGTTCGGCCTCGGCGAGGTCGCGCACCATCACGGCGAACGGTTTTTCCTCGCGGCGTTTGCGGTCGCGAAGCGCGGAGACCGCGGCGGCATCGGTCGCATCGCAGGCAAGATGGAATCCGCCGAGTCCCTTTACCGCGACGATCAAGCCGCTCGTGAGCGCTTGCGCGGCAGCGCGAATCGGATCGTCGTCGGCGAGCCCCACGCCGTCAGCCGCGAGCAGCGAAAGCCGTGGACCGCATCGCGGACACGCGTTCGGCTCCGCGTGAAAGCGCCGGTTTTCCACGGACTCGTACTCGCGCCGGCAATCATCGCACATCGCGAAGGTAGCCATCGTCGTCGAGCGGCGGTCGTAGGGCACTTCGCGAACGATCGTGAAGCGCGGCCCACAATTGGTGCAGTTGGTGAACGGATAACGATAGCGGCGATTTTTCGGGTCGAGGACCTCGGTAAGGCATTGCGGGCAGGTTGCGATATCGGCGGGAATCGACGCGCGGCGCGCCGGAGCCGGCCGGCTCTCGGCGATTTCAAAATGCTCGGGAGCTTTGGACGCCGTGGCCGGACGCCATTTGAGCGCGGTGATCACGGCGGCGCGCGGCGGTTCATTTCTCAGCCGCTCAAGAAACCGGTCCAGTGCGGACGCGGCTCCGAACGCCTCGATAACGACGCCCACCGCGTCGTTGCGGACCCGGCCGGAAATTCCCTCCTCGCTCGCGAGACGGTACACCCACGGGCGAAAGCCCACGCCCTGTACGATTCCACGAACCCGGATTGTGCGTCCGGTCAGCCGAGCGTCGCGTGTGACATCGATGCCGATGGTGTTGCGGCGTTCCATCGTGATCTACCGCCGGGTTGTGCCCACTGAGAGGATGTAGGCGGCAAGCTCCCAGGTTTCGCGGTCGCTGAAAATCTTCCACGCCGGCATCGCGGTTCCCGGCACTCCATTTTGTATCCAGTAGAAGATCTGGCGCGGGGTGACCGACTCATGGAACTCGGGATTGGTGAAATCGGCAGGCGCGGGGTCGAGTCCTTCGCTGCGGATGCCGCGACCGTCGGCGTGGAGGCCGTGGCAGATCGCGCAATGCTGAAGGAACAGCGCGCGTCCGCGTTCGCGCGCCGCGACCGAGGCGAGAAGCTGGTCGGGAACCGCGAGGCTACGGTAACGACCGGGCAGGTCAGCATCCGGGCCTCCACAACCCGAGAACAGAAGCCACATCGCGAGCGTTATCCACGCCAGACGGTTCCTCATCGTATGGCCTCGGGATGAACTCGAATCCGAGCGCGCTCGCTTCGGCAACGATTCTTTCGATGAGCCCGGGCATCGCGCGTTCGACCGCCGGCGAAAGCCCGACGCGCAATCCGAGGTCTTCCGGCACCAGGCCGAGCAGCGTCATGCTCGGTGGACAGCATCCCAAAAGCCGCGCGCCGTCGAGGAGATCGGCGACGCCAATCTGATGGACCGAAAGGCGCTCGCGCACGGCCGGCATGACCTCGTCGCCCTGAACGCGCACGGCCGCGCCCGGCTGGGCGCCCGCGTATCGTATCGCGTCGACCATCAGGACCCGGTCGGCATCCTGAATCAGCGGCAGAAGCGAGAGGCCAAGCGTTCCGCCGTCGATCACTGCCGCGCCCTTGGGCGCACGGTATTTCCGCTGCAGCAGGTGAACCGCCGTCGCGCCCAGCCCGTCGTCGCCGCAGAGTACGTTGCCGAGCCCCAGCAGCAGAAGCTGAGTCCGCTCAGGCATCGCTTTCCTCGGCCTCCGCGGCGAGAGCCTCCGGTTCGACGAACTTGTTGCCCGAGACGATCGATTCGACGGTCCCGTTATGCTGCACAGCCGAATAAAGGATGGCGCTGTAAACGTGGTGGACCGCAAACGCGAGCAGCACCCACATCCCGATATGATGAATAAGGTGCGCGGTCGGCAAGCCGCCGAAGAACGGGATCAGGAACGCGAACCATCGCATCGGCGACCCGACCGATGCCTCGGGCGCGTACATCGCAAGCCCGGTCCCGATCATCACGAGGCAGACGCCGTAAACCGCGGCGTAAAAGACGCCCGCGAGTGCGCTATGCCCGACAGTCGACGGCGGATCGCGGCGGACAAAGATATAGAACTTGAAGGTTTCGCGCAGATCGCGCCATCGCGCGGCCGTGGTCGGGACGAACTGGTTCCATCGCGCGTAGCGGTTGCCCAGGAACATCCAGAGAAGGCGCGACAGCACGGCGAGCGTGAATACGATCGCCGCGTAAAAGTGGATCACCTTGACCGTGCCCATCACGAAGTGATCGCGCGCCGGGGCAGGCACCGAGATGAACGGATGGCCGATATAGAAGCCAGTCGCGGCGAGCACCAGGAGCGAGAACACGATAAGCCAGTGCGCGATCCGGACCGGCAATTCCCATACGCGGACGCGGATTCTTCGGCTCTCGGGCATCGGCCTTGCCAGCGCGGCACTCATACGGCCCTCACCTTGACGATTTCACGCCGCTCGTTGTCGAGGACGTGAACGCCGCATGCCATGCAGGGATCGAAGGAATGGACCGTGCGCAGAATTTCCAGCGGCTGGTCGGGCTTGGCGATCGGAGTTCCGATGAGCGACTGTTCATACGGCCCGGGATGGCCCGCCGCGTCACGCGGCCCCGCGTTCCACGTGCTGGGCACGACGCATTGATAGTTGGAGATCGCCCCGTTGCTGATATGCACCCAATGGCCGAGGGCGCCGCGCGGAGCCTCGTGGAATCCCTCGCCCCAGCACTCAGCGGGCCATGTCGAAGGGTCCCATTTGGAGTTGTCGCAGATTCGATAATCGCGCCGCGCCATGTTCTCGGCGAGCGCGTTGATCCAGTCCTGCATCTTCTCGACCAGGACCTGGGTTTCGATAGCGCGCGCCGCGATACGCCCGAGCGTGGAGAAAAGTGCCTCGGGTCCGACGCCGAGCGCCTTGAGCGTGCTGCCGATCAATTCCTTGGCGCGGCTCGGACGCCCGTGCGCGTATGCAACCAGCATCCGGGCGAGCGGTCCGACTTCCATCGGATTGTTGTCGTAGCGCGGAGACTTGAGCCAACTGTACTTCTCCGCGACGTTAAGGCGCTCGTAGGGCGGATTCGGCCCGGTGTAGTTGGGGAGGGTCTCGCCCTTGAACGGCGGCAGGGAATGATCGTCGCCGCCCTTGTAGTCGTACCACGAATGCTTGACGTATTCGGAGACCTTGTCGGGCTGAAAGGGTCCAGCCTTCGTCAGATCGCGATTCAGGATGACGCCTGCGGGAAGATACATCCGCGGATTGGGACTGTCGTCCTCGGGATATTCGCCGTAGCTAAGATAATTGCCGACACCCGCGCCGACGCTTGCCCAATCTTTGTAGAAGGAGGCAACTGCGAGAATGTCCGGGAGATAGACGCGGGTCACGAAATCGCGCGCGCTCGCGACCAGTTCGTTCAAGGCCGCAATCGTGCCGAGGTTGAGCGCGTCCTGCGAATCAGGATCGACGGGCGTTGCCATCCCGCCCACCAGGAAGCTCTGCAGATGGGGATTCTTGCCGCCGAGGATCGCGTGAATGCGGATGAACTGCCGCTGGAAATCGAGCGCCTGCAGATAATGCGCGACCGCCATCAGGTTGGCTTCGGCCGGAAGCTTGTAGGCGGGATGGCCCCAGTAGGCGTTGGCGAACGGTCCCAGACGCCCGCCTGAGACAAAGTCCTTCAGCCGCTTGCGGACGTCTGTGAAGTAGGCGGGGCCGGATAGCGGCCAGTCGGAGATCGACTGCGCGAGCGAGGCGGTTTTCGCCGGGTCCGCTGAAAGGGCGGAGACAATATCGACCCAGTCGAGCGCTTGCAGATGATAGAAATGGATTACATGGTCCTGCACGCACTGCGCGCCGATAATCAGGTTGCGCAGGATGCGCGCGTTGGGCGGGGGATTCGCGCCGATCGCGTGCTCGACCGCTCGGATCGACGCGATCGCGTGAACCGTCGTGCAAACGCCGCAGATGCGCTGGGTGAAGACCCACGCGTCGCGCGGGTCGCGTCCCTTAAGGATTATCTCGATCCCGCGGAACATCGTTGACGACGACCATGCGTTGCGCACCGAGCCGCCGTCGACTTCCGCCTCGATCCTGAGATGGCCTTCAATTCGGGTGACCGGGTCAACTACGACGTGGGGCACGTGGCTATTCTCCCTTCTCGCCGTCGCTCTGCCCGGAACCGCGGCCGAGCTTGCGTTTTGCGATCTCGATGACGCCGTGGGCGGCGAAGGCCGCGCCGACCGCCGCAGTCAGGCCAAGCCCGACCTTGTCGACGTCGGTGCCGACCGCGAAGCCCGGGATGTTCTGCAAATGGCGATAGAAGGGCGTCATCTTGTCCCAGAAATTGGGCTCGGCGCATCCGACGCACGGATGGCCGCATCCGATAGGCCAGTTGGTGCCCTCGTTCCATCGCACAACCGGGCAGTTCTGCGACGTGACCGGACCCTTGCAGCCCATCTTGTACAGGCAGTAGCCGTGGCGATGCTCTTCGTCGCCCCACGCTTCGACGTACTGGCCTGCGTCGAAGTGGGCGCGACGCTCGCAGTTGTCGTGGATCAGCTTGCCGTAGGCGAACAGCGGGCGCCGATACTGATCGAGCGGCGGCCACTGCTTCATCGTCATGTAGTAGACAAGCAGCGCGGTGATGTTCTCGGCGTTTGCGGGGCAGGCCGAGAGGTTGATCAGATTTTTCAGGCCCGGCACCGCGTCGCCGACCGCGACCGCGCCGGTCGGATTGGGGCTTGCCGCAGGAAGTCCGCCAAACGTCGCGCAGGTGCCAATCGCGATTGTGGCCGCGGCGTTGCCGCATACCTCGCGCGCTATCTGAAGCGCGGACTTTCCGCCGACCGTGCAGTACGCGCCGCCGGCGCCCGTCGGTATCGAGCCTTCGATCGCGGCAATATATTTTCCCGCGTATTTCTTGACCGTGTTGGCCAGCGCGTCCTCGGCCTGATGGCCGGCGGCTGCCATGACGGTCTCATGGTAGTTGAGGGAAATTTTTTCGAGGATTATCTCGGCGACGGTGGGGCGGCTCGCACGCAGGAACGATTCAGTGTTTCCCGCGCAATCCTGAAATTCGAGCCATACAAGAGTTGGCTTTTCAGCCTTTTCGATGCTTTCGGCGAGTTTCGCCGCCACCGGAGGCGGCAGCGCCAGGATCGCCGCCATCGAAGCGCAGAACTTTACGAATTCCCGCCGTGAAACCCCATGAGCCTTGAGTTCACGTGTCAGCCAGCCTTGATTTGCCATCCGACACCCTTTTCGCGGCGTTTCAGCGATGTGAGATTTGCAATCTACTTGGCGGTGTCTGGCATTAAATGTGCCAGTACAGGAATTCGACATGGTTCGGCGTAAACAGCACATAGAGAATCAAAGCGCTGGGATTTCGCTTGTATCCGATGGCGGCAGAAGATGCGCCGGATGTTGCAAACGGCCCCATCCCGAGATTCGACCAGTTGTTAGAGCCTTCTCTTATTCTTCGCCCGCAGAATCCCGGCAGGAGGAATCCGATGAAGCCGCTTCCGCATCAATACGAAGTCGAACTGTCCGGCACTCCGACCGGTTATGCGACCGCTTGCGCCGGCGGAATGCCTGACCTGACAACCGCCCCGCCGGCCGATTTCGGCGGCCCGGGCGATGCCTGGAGCCCCGAGCATCTTTTCATGGCCGCGATCGAGACGTGTCTGCTGTTCAGCTTGCGGGCGATCGCGCGCGCCTCGAAGCTGGAATTTTCCTCGCTCGGCGTTTCGGGAGTCGGAACGGTTGACAAGCAGGCCGGGGCGACCCGTTTTACTGAGATCGTTCTGCGGGCGAGGCTGGTAATCCCGGAAGGAACCGACAAGGAGCGCGCGCAGAGAATTCTCGAAAAGGCGGAGAAGTCGTGCCTGGTGTCGGCTTCGATCTCGACGCCGATTCTGGTGGAGCCCGAGATAATTTTCGGATGAGTGCGAAGCTGCGCGCAGCGTTCCCTTCACGCGCGCGGTCTCACAGCGTCGCGATACCTCCGCCCTTGCGCGGGTCGGCGGCCGCGCTCACTTCAGGCCCAAGCTCAATCGCGCTTATCGCCATCCTGAGCGCCGGCACGACGCGAAGCCGATAGCCCATCTCTTCGAGTGCGCGCCAGGTCGGCTGCGCGATGCCCGATTCGACGAGTATCAGGTCGGGTGAACCCTGCGCATGGATTCGCGGCGCGGCGACCGCCGAAGCCAGGTCGAGGCCGAAGTCGAAGCGGTTCGCCACAGCCTGAAGAACGCCGGTGATAATCGTCGGACCGCCCGAGCCGCCAATGCCAAGCGCCGGCTCGCCGGCCTTCGTGAAGATCGCCGGCGCGATACTGGAGAGCGGACGTTTGCCGCCACGGATATCGTTCGCCGCGCCGCCGACG
>JAKAVX010000102.1 GCA_021827465.1 Deltaproteobacteria bacterium
GTAACTTCTTTCGTTAAAGCTTTTAGGGATACAATCGAGCTTGCTAAGCTCGGCCAAATGGAGTACAAAGAACCTGAGGAAATAGAGCACTTGGAAGAACGGCAATCAGAACAAACAGCCCGGTCTATGACCCGGACCGATGGAATCGGCAAACCTACGATAACGACGGGGGAGCAAGAGTTTTTCCGGTCGAAGCTCTCGCCGGAAAGCACTGTCCGCGTGCTTGTTACCGGACCAGCCGGACCAAAGGAAATCGACAAGCTGATTCGCCTGCTTCAGCTTCAAAAAGAAGTAATGCAAGAAGACGCGGGGAATTAGCGGCCTCAAACTAGGCCACTCCCACTTTCAAAACCGGCCACTCCCGGCCAAATTAGGCTAGTACCCGGCTGCCGCGCCCTGCGGCATGCGAGCAAGCGCATCGTACTCGATTTTCCGCTTCGTTTTCCGCAGCCGATTTGAGCGCACGCCCGAAAAGTCTTCAAATTACCGCGCCGGCCGCTAGCGAATAAAGACCGCTAGTGAATAAACATGTCGAGGTTCTTACACCCGGGCTGCGGGGCGGGAACGTCGCTCCCCCATTGGCGGCATACTCCGCCTTTCTCCACGCCGTCGAGCTGACGCACTATTTCGCGGTAGTTCGAGTCGAAGTCGACGTTGCACCCATAGCGAAAGCTCATAAACCAGTGGCAGCTTTGCTCGCCGTAGTTCTGTAAGGCGCAAATATTGAGTTCGTCTCTGAGCGTGCAAAGGTACGTATGCCAAAATCGGGGGTCGCCCTTGCCGAAGCAATCCCGCGCCTGCCGCAGCATATTGAGAAATTCGACCCGGTAGAAAAAGCCCGCGAGCCTGCCCGCGTGTGAACCCAGATCGCCGATCTTGTCTTCGAGCCGATCCCATATCGGCGTGCGCAAGGGAAACCACGGCTTGTCCCAGGCGCTTTTAGCGGGCTGTTCGAAATTCAAGCGGGAGGCCGCGCCAGGTTCCTTCCAGTCGCCCGGCGGCGCCTGGCCGGCGACGTAAAAGACCTGCCAAGCCATCGCATCGCACAAATATCCGGCTTCCGAAATCAGCGCGGTTTTCTCCCCAAATTGCGGATACACAAGGCTCAAAAAGGCCACGATTACCGCGCCGCCGGCGCCGAAAAACGCGGCCGCGATAACGCCGATCGCTTCCGTACGGTTTTTAAACCACATCGCGACTTGCGCGTCCCGCCGCCTGCGCTGGCGCGTTACGGCCGCGCCGCTGCGGCGCACCCATCTGCCGGGACCGACTTCGCGCGCGCCACGCCGCCCGCGGGACGCGATTCATTTGCATCGGGTGCAAGCTTCGGTGCTCAAGCTTCGAGAACTCCTCCGATCATCGAAGTGCAGCCTTGCCGGCGCCATCTTTTAGTAAGCTTTGGCGAAGAAGGCGCGCTCGCAGGCCGTCTGGCCACACACGATGCAGCCGCGGGGCGCGACATCCTGGGCAAGCGGGATGGCGCGGCATGTCGCCCGGGTCTGCTCGCGGATCTTAGTCTCGCATGCCGCGCTGCCGCACCAGTATACGTAAGCGAGACCGCCGCCGCCTTCGCCCTCCATCTGTTGGCAAAAACTTTCGAAATCGGCGGGCTCGGTGGTTCGCGCGTCCATCGCACTCTTGGCCGCGCGATAAAAGCCGGTTTGCATTTCGCCGAGTATTGCGCCGACGCTTTCGGGCAGCCGGTTCAGCGCGCTTTTGAGCTTGCTCGCCGGCCCTGCGCGGTCGCGCCTTGCCAGCGTCGCTTCGCTCGCGGCCACGTCGCGTGGGCCGATCTCGATTCTAAGCGGCACGCCGCGCATCTCCCATTCGTTGAACTTGAAACCGGCGGTGACGCCCTCGCGGTCGTCGAGACGAGAACGCACGCCCGCCTGGGTCAGGGCCGCGAAAGCGCCGCGAGACGCGGCGATAACGTCGTCGCGCTCAGCGGGCTTGCGCCAGATCGGCACGATTGCGGCCTGCACCGGCGCCACCGCGGGCGGCAGCCGCAGACCCTGGTCGTCGCCGTGGACCATGATGAGCGCGCCGAGCAGCCGGGTCGAGACCCCCCAACTCGTTTGCCACACGTACTGTAACTGGTTTTTTTCGTCAAGGTAGCGGATCTCGAACGCGCGAGCGAAGTTCTGCCCCAGAAAATGCGAGGTCCCGCATTGGAGCGCCCGCCCGTCGGCCATCAGGCCCTCGATCGCGTAGGTTTCCACCGCGCCGGCAAATCGCTCGGCGGCGCTCTTGCGTCCGACGATAAGCGGGATGGCCAGAAACTCCTCGCAAAACGCGCGGTATACCTCGAGTATCGCCAGCGTCTCGCCTTCGGCCTCTGCGCGCGTGGCGTGCGCGGTGTGACCTTCCTGCCACAAAAACTCGGTGGTGCGCAAGAACATCCTGGTCCGCATCTCCCAGCGCACAACGTTGCACCATTGGTTCACCATCAGCGGCAGGTCGCGGTACGACTTGATCCATTGGGCGAACATGTAGTTGACTATCGTCTCCGAGGTCGGACGCACGATCAGCGGCTCCTCCAGTTGTTTGCCGCCGCCGTGCGTCACCACCGCAAGCTCGGGCGAAAAGCCCTCGACGTGGCGGGCTTCTTTGCGGATGAAGCTTTGCGGGATAAACAGCGGAAAGTAGGCGTTCCTCGCCCCGGTGCGTTTGATCCGGCGGTCCAGTTCCGCGCAGATGTTCTCCCAGATCGCGAACCCTTCGGGGCGAAATACGATACAGCCGCGGACCGGAGAGTAATCGGCCAGCTCGGCGCGCAGGATCACTTCGTTGTACCAGGCGGAAAAATCCTGGCTTCGCGGCGTCACTTTTTTGTCGTCAGGTTTATTCGTCGTCGTCCCCATCATTCATTGAGCGTTGCGAAGCGCGGCCGCGCGGCCAATCTTTTTGGAACGCTGCGCGCGCGCCGCGGCGAAACGATTGTAACCTAAGCCTGAAGCGAAAATAAACCCGGATTTCCATTTTCCGAGTGGACTACCAACTTGCTAAAATGCGTAAAAAGCCGTGATGGACGCGGGTGTGGTTGCGTTGGGGGCGGCGCGGAGGTGGAGCGGCGGTGGGTGAGGCGCAAGAGGGTCCCTTTGAGCTCTCCTTCAACAACTCCTTGCGGGTTGACTTCCAAGGCGCGCCGGTGACTTCCGCCAGCGGCTGGCTGCTGGTGCGGGAGCTAGACGAACGATGGGGCCTGGCGGAACTCATCGAGCGGCACTTGACCGGCGCGCGCGGAAAGAACACCCAGTGGCCCTTGGCCGATCGGGTGCGGCAGCCGGGATACAGCCGCCTGGCGGGCTACGCGGACGTTAACCATGCCGAGCGCCTTTCCCCGGCCAGTGAAGTTGGCGAAGTAGATGCGAGCCGCATTGCCCTCGATCCCAAGAAGCTCATCGAGTTCCTCCGCCTTCATCGCGGCTTCGGCGTAGCGCTTGAGCTGTGCGAGCGCGATTGCGGGCGGCTCAATGTGGTTACGGCGAAGCAGCGTCCGTTGATTGCGAATCTTCGCGGCAACAAACTCGGAGGCAGAAGAACGCGTCTTCGGAGAGGGCGAACTGCCGCTTTCGAAGGAACACGTTCTTCAAACCGAGACCTTGCGTCAGACCATAGAACCATCCGCCGTAAGAGAAGTGCGCTACCGGTTTCTCCGCCCAGCACAATCCCTGAAGCGCCGCCGCGCTGAATTGCACGTTTCCAAACACGTTTACCTGAGAAATCTCGCCGACGCGGACTTCCTGAACCGGTTTCTTTCGTTCCTTAATCTGAAGAACATCGCCGCTCTTGCCGATAATCAGGCCATGGCCGGTAACGTAAAGTGGACGCAAATCGTCGCGAGCCGGAACAAGGCGACGGACCTTTTCATCGGCCGGCTCCGGCACGCCATTCATGTGCTCGTCGCCATCGAACAACGAAAGCTGTGGAGTCGGAGTAAACTCCGGCAACGATTCAACGAGCGCCGTCTCGTCAGGAAGGCAGATCCCGACCAGCGAGCATCTAGGGCATTTCGGGCTGTCCACCAGCGGTCTAGGAATTCTGCCACCCAACGCGAGCGACCTCGCTCCATCTATTGCTGCAAGCGTTTCTGAAACGAGCGTCTCGTCGATGGGGACGCGGACCCGCTGGCGGGTTGCGTGGTAGTACGCGACCGCTTCGTCGCACTTGTAACCGTTGTCGCGAAGAATCATTGCTTGCGCGCACAGTTGAGTCCGATCAGCCGGCCAAGCTTCCGGCCCTTCCTCGCCCTCGCGCGGACTTCCTTTCTTGTAGTCAACGGGCACGACCGTTCCTGCATCGCCCTCGACGAGATCCATCTTCGCGATCAGGCGATGCGTTTCGCTGCTCAGACTAACCGAGCGCGAATGGATCTGCGCTTCTTGATCCGGCGGTGGGAGAGGATCCGATTTTGTCTCGAGCTTCTCATGGCGAAGCTCGCCCTCGATTGTGTCGGCGCTGTGGGCGAAGATCCCCTCAACCCATTCGTAAAAGAAAAGCCGCGGGCAGTAGACGAATTCGTTCAACATCCGCGCGGGCACATAATCGGGAAGTTCGACTTCGACGCGCGGCGATCGCTCCGCCTTTGCTTCGGGTTCTGAGTTGGCTGATGGAACTGCGACTGGCTTGGATTGAGATGGATTCGGCATCTACGTGGGGACGCCCTCAGAGGCGTTCCTCTTTTGACGGCGAATCATTCTCGCCATCGACGACGATGCAGGGACTATCGATCGGCGAATATGCTTTGCCCAACGCCGTGATTACGCGATCGCCGCGTCCCTCCACTGGCCCCAGATCGACAAACAAGACCTGATCATCGCGATGGTCGATGATTTCGCTCAGAGCATGGCGGCAGCGGACCAGGTCAGCGGACGTGAACTGGCATTCGAAGATCGAATACTGAAGATGATCGCCAAAGTCGCGCATCGTCTTGAAAACCTGCCGCAGCCGCTTGTCATCGCAGATGTCATAGCAGACCAGATACGTATTGCGCATGATGATTCCTACTAAGCACCCGAGCTCGGAGCAAAAAGGCCGCCTCCGCAATAGCGGCTCTTCCCGAGGAGAATCGGCCCTTTCACGGCTACTGCGAAAGTCAGCCTGGCGCGGCCCAGCAATCCGACGTTCGGCAGCCCGCGTGACTCCAGCGTTTTCACCTCAAGTGGCTCTGGCAGACCCCTGCGGCGACAATCCGCGCGCAGGTCCATGACCAAGGTTTCGGCGGCACCTCCGGATTTCGCATGTCGAGTAACCAGATACGGCGTCACGCTTTCCCAAACGCGCGAAGGAGCCATGAGAGAATCGCTATCCGTACCGACCGATGTCTGACGGAGCGCCAAATGCCCTGCGGAACCGGCTCGCAATTCCTCGAACCCCTCTAGTGCCTTCTCCAAGGTCGTAACGTGACGCTTCTCCTCTCCCGTCGGTTCCCTCCGATCAAGGATGTGAGGAGCAACAATGAGCAAGCGTGGTGTTCGCGGATCGAAGGCGAACGCAAGGTGCGAGGTGCCTGCTGGCGCTCCGTCCCGTTCATGGCCGGAGAAGAATGCCGGCAAGGCAACGCCAAAACCGAGGACCTCTTGAACCCTCGCCATCACCGCCCTGCGAGCTGCATGAGCAATCTCAGTGGGATCTGGTTTCTCGATAAGCCCAGAGTCGACGGCGAAGGTATGGATCCCTTCTGTCCTGGCAACCGGCGCCATCACGCCCAAACCAAGGAACCGCCCGTCTCCAATTATCAGCGGCCCTAGGATCGGCGCCCCGAAGGCGATCTCGACGTGCCAGAGGCGCTCTTTGGCGAACCTCGTCCCGTCTGCGAAGGCCTCGACGCGTGCGCCGTTCGCTTCGAACGGTTCCCGCTGTAATCGGATCGCCTCAGGCCGCTGCTGCACGCCGGCGTGGCGCAAAGCTTGGCCGACCGAAATGGCCGCGCGAACTTGCACCGCGAAACGTTCATGGCCATCTTTTGCGTCTCCGATTTTTCGCGAGGGTTCAATCCGGCGCCGACACGCGACTTGCGGCAGGGCAACAGGGGTCACGCTTCGCCAGCTGCGCGAAGCGACCCCGTCGCCGATGCCATAATGGCCGAGTATCGCGTTGTCCCTAGCCGGCGTTAGAACGGCGAGCATTTCCCGTGTATCGTGGTCCACGAGATCGAGGCCTGAGAAAGCCCAATGCACGTCGCCAGCGTCAAGAGAGCAATTCGCCGGAACCTGCACCAAAACCCGTCGGATAGCGCGATCGGCATGGACGTGCCCGATCGAAGGCAACGGAACGATTCGCACTCGTGCATCGGTGGGGCAGTCGTTAGAGCCGTCGGGCTTGCGGCCCACGAGCACGCGGGCGATCTCTTCCGCTCGCGACGGGAGCACAGGCCGGAGCCGATCGAGCGCGCCGTCCCGCACATGTTCGGCAAGTTCGGCGACGCGGACTAACGGCCATGGGACGAACGGGGCGGGGCCGGAAGGCTCCCTCAGTTCGTAAATCCGCATGGACGGCGGGCTCTCATATGCTACTGACTGAAATCTCGGTATTGGGGCCCTGGTGAAGACCCGTTTCGTGTTCCTGCCCTCGGCCGCTGATTCGAAGCGCCGACTGTACGCCCGGTAGCGCACTGCGAGACTATAGAGAGAGCCTGCGATGGGACACGCGAGCGTACGCTCACTCCCTCGATTCGACGGTCGGTAGATGCGGCCTCGGTAATTCGACAAAACCTCTTCGAGGCTCGAAGCATCGAGCAGCTCGGCCCAAGCCCAGGCCATGTCAACGCCGCGGCCGAGTTGATATAGGCGCTCGGCGAGTGCACAGACTACGCGCGCGTGGGGCCCGCGTTCTTCGGTCTCGTCAAGCGACCAAACGTACAAGAATGGAACTGCCGCGTCGAAAATGTATGGCCTGAAAAATTTCTTCGCAGTGCGCACTTCGGCTAGCCGCTGCGGATCACCTCCGACCCGGTCGAGATCGTTGTTCGGCATGTAGAACATTACTTGCTGGCCACGGCGTGCTGCCGGAGCACCAATAACCGGCGGTGCAATGACGCACTTCTTCTCTAGCCAACCCAGCGCTTCAGATTCAGTTTTTCCGAGCGGCCCGCTCAAACCGACACCAGCCACGAGCGCCTGGAACAATCGGGCAGGCGCCGGCGGCCAGTCAGGGACGCCGTAATAGCGCCCGTCGTGGACTCGAACACTTATGAGGATTGCAGTAGACATGTCTCAAGGTTGTTCGGGCGTCTTTTCGTCCTCTGTCTTCGTAGCGAGAAGCTTCACCGCCTCCTTTAGCTCGAAGCGGTACTCAAGATTCTCGTCGTTTGGCCACCTCTTTTGCCACGCTTCTCTGAAATGATTCGCGACGCCACGGGCGTAATCGTGCGCCGAAACTTCGAGCTTCACGCCAATCGGATCGCCTCGTCGCGGGACCTTGTACCACTCATCTTCGCCGGTGTAGCGGAGATGGCAGCCCTCGCGCAGGAACAGGTCGATGTCCGCTGTGGCCGCGACTAGCGACAGCCCGAGGAGGTATTTCCGAATGTGCTCCGTTTCAGTGGCGTCTCTGCCGCGCAAGCCCCGCAACGCTACGAGATTCACGGTGACCTCGCGCTCTATCCGCCCCCTCGCCACGACGCCACCAAGGACCCGGGCCTCGGGATTCGGCGCGCCGTCGCTGTACTGCGGGATCTTATCCGTCTTGCGAAACACCCCCGGTGCATCAGCGAAGCCCTTCACCGATAATTTGACCTTCTTCGCTTTTGCCTCGGTCTCCAACTCCTTTTGCTGCTTTTCGTCGAGTGCTTTCCACACCGAGTTGAATTGCGCCGCTGCGTGAAGAGGGTCCACGTCCCAGGCCCGAATGATAGAGCGGACGAGCCTGGGACGCTTCTCGCCGCTGCCGCCGCGAGA
>JAKAVX010000103.1 GCA_021827465.1 Deltaproteobacteria bacterium
ATGCGCTGGCGGTGCCGACGATCGTCTTCGTCCCGTCGGACTTGTCGCACCAGACTTCGCACTCGGCTCGCGTGCGCGCGCCCTCGGGACGCCGTTCGAGCAGACGTCCGCGCGGGCCGGTCGTATCGTTGCCCCACAGCACGTTGACGAGCCGAAGATCCATTTTCCCGCCCGCGTACCATCCGAGCCCGAACCGCCGCGTCATCATCTCCGAGATGAGACACACCGAGAGCATCCCCTGCACGACGATTTCCGGGAAGCCGAGCTTTACAGCCTCTTCCCGATTCGTGTGGTAATTGCGCGCCGGGCCGGAGAACGCCATGCACATCTCTTCGGTGATTTTGCGCATCGGGGCGTCCATCGGCTCGCCGCCGCGCTCGCCGACCTGGAAGCTGCGCGACTTGTCCTTCTCGCGCGAGCGATCGATGACGAAGCCTTCGGCGGGCTTTTGCTCGGGCAGCAGAAAACTCTGATGCGTGCGGCTTAGCGAGACGATCCGCCCCTGGCGATTCATCACCGTGACTTCGTTGACCAGGTATTCGCGATCGCGCTTCACGTAGCGATCCACGATCGTTGAGCGGGTGCGAAGCGTTTCTCCGACGGCGACGGGATAGAACAGGCTCCATTCCTGGCGGGCATGGAGATTGCCGTAGATATTCGGCAGGTACCACTCGATAGTGCGATAGACGGCGGAGTGAAGGATCAACGCGGGCGCGAGCGCGGGGCCGAGCGGCGAGGGGCCGCAATACCACGGATTATCGTCGCCGGTGGCCGCGACGTAGCGCGCGACCGCTTCGGGCGTGATTTCGTATTCCGCCGCCCCGTAGTCGCGTCCGACGTAGCGCTCGTCTGACGAGAAAATTTCCTTCATCGCCGATATGCCCCTGCGCGCGGTCAGCTTTTGATCTTCGACTTCACGCGCTCGCCGAATTTGGCCGCGTTCACGACCGCGCGGCGATGGACCGCCGAGCCGACCTGCTCGACTTCGTCGAAGACGCGGACCTTGAATTCGAACCGTCGGCCATCGACCTTGACCAGCTCCGCCTCGGCACGCACCTGATGGCCGGGCGGCGTCGCGGCGGTATGCTGCACCTCGATACCGGCGCCGACCGAAGTTTCACCCTCGTCCAGGTAAGGCTTGATTGCGAGGAACGCCGCCATCTCCATCGTGGAGACCATGCTCGGCGTGGAGAGCACGGCGGCGAGCATCGGCTCGATCCTGTTTGCGAGATGTTCGGGGCCGACCGTGATCGTGTAAATTCCCTTTGCTCCAACCGGTATGTCTTTCATCGGTTCTCCGGATTGTCAGGTGGTGGCTTCGGCGCGTCTGAGTCCCATCGCGTCGAGTTTCTTCGCGACCCATTCCACGCGATCGTTTCCCCAGAACGGCTCGCCCGCGACGATAAAGGTCGGGACGCCGAAAACTCCGTCGCGTTCGCCTTCTTCGAGCGCGGCGGCAAGCTCGCGCGGACCATCGCTCTCCGCGTAGCGGCGAAACGCCTCGGGATCCATCCCGGCCGCGGCGAGAAGCGGCGCGAGTTCTTCGATTTTCTCGATATCCAGCTCCCGCTTGAAGAAAAGCTCCCAGACCCGGCCGGCGTATTCGCGGAAACGGCCTTCGCGGTCGGCAAACAGCCCGCTTATCAGCGCAAGCCGCGAGTCGAACAGCCGCTGCGGCCCCTTGATCACGAGCCCGCGCTCATTGGCGAAGCGGCGCGCGTCGAGATACAGGTAGCGCACCTTGCGCCACGAGCGTTCGTCGCGGTCGGCGAGCGTGCCGCCGTAGGCGGTGAAATCGAACACGTGCGGGATGAAGCGAAGTCGCACGCGATGGGTGCGTTCCAGCGCCAGCGCCGGTTCGAAGGCGAGATAGGTGAACGGACTTTTGAAGTCGTAGTAAAATTTTACGGTTTCGAGCGCCTGATCCATGCGCTCAAACGGATAGCTCAAACCGCCCCGATACGAAAGCGCGGGCGTCGTGCGTGGCTCGCTTCTGCTCCTTCGTACTTGAAGCAGTGCCACCTCGGAGGGCTCCCATCTTTGGCCCCGCTCTCAACGGAGCGTAAGATGCTGACACAGCATGACGCTAATCCTCACAGTCGCAAACTCGCGCGGCATATATCAGTCATCGGACTACCAGCTAACCGAAGCGGACACCGGAGCCCCCGTATCCGACGGCGCTGGGTCCAAGCAGTTGCAGGCGACCTTCAAGGATCTGGAATTGATGCTGGCCTTCACTGGCGTGGCGACCGTCGGCACTGGTCCGTCAGCACAGCGCACCGTTGATTGGCTGTCCGCGGAACTAAGGGCGCTGCCACATGACTGCGACCTTCAAGACATTTGCAACTCGCTTTCAAGGCGCGCCACGGTAGCAATGAAGCCGCATGGGACGCGTGGCGTATTGACGTTGGTCTTAGCAGTCAGCGTAGTCGGGAAGCCGTTCCGCGTAGCGGTGATCTCGAACGCAGACTGGCGCGAACGTCCGCCCCGGGCAAGGAACCACTTCAATATTTCGATTCATTGGATCAGGAAGCCGTTTCAACGCGCCTTCGGATTCCGCGATTGCCTGCCTCAAGATGAGCAAGATCGCTTAATGGCTCTCGCGAGACGCGCAGACAAGTCGCCAAACGAAATCATCGAGGAACTGCGGAGCATCAACGCGGTCGCGGCCCGGCGCAGCCAGGGGCATGTAAGTGAAGGGTGCTGGGTTACATCACAAGTCGCTGATGGTCGGGTTCGTCGATCGGCATCGCGCAACTTCTCAGAGCAGGGCGGCTTGATTCCGTTGATACACCACGGGATGGACTTGAGCGAGTGGGTCAAGGAAAACTTCCGAGCGGCCCCTGGCAAGCAGATCAGCCTCGTGCAGACCGCTGGCTTTATTGCTGGGCCCGTATACGCAACCCCGCTGCCACCTCCTGAAGGGCAACCGCGAAGGTTTGTGCTGTGCGGGCCGCCGGCAACAGGAGTGCTGCGGTCGCCGTCCGGGCACCCTTGCGCGTCAATCGAAATCAGTCAGCTGGACTGCCAAGTTTTGGCGAGGCGTAACGAGGAGGTCACCTTGCCGTTTGCGCGGATTCAACTGAAGGCTGACGAACCGATGTCCGAGGATTTTCCGCGACCACTGCTGCCTTGGCCGACGCTCAGGGTGCCGCTTACTGTTGACGGTGCTTCCGTGCCTCGCGGTTGGGAGCAAGCGGTCGGCTACTGGGTCAAAGGCGGCATGCATCACGTCGACATACCGCGGACGAGCCGAGGGATTCGGAACTTAGCTTTCCTGGGTGACGATGACGAGCTGATCCTCGTGGTCTCTGGGACGGAGCTGACGTGGGCATCCTCGCAAGATGGGCCGACCGCGACGCTGCAGGCGAACATCTCATGGCGCGTGCGACTGGATGGTACGCGTGGCTAGCCGTGGTTATTCGCCGCCGGCGTTGCGCTCGAGATAGCTGAGAATAATCTTCTTCTGGTTCGGCGAGAGCGGCGCGATTCCCGCCGTCTGCATCCGCTGCTGCATCATCTGCACCTGCATCTGCCACATCGCCGCCGTCAGGCTGCGCGGCTGGTACGCGATATGGCACTGGCCGCATCGCTCGGCGTAAAGCCTGGCCGGGTAGGTCTTGGCCTGGGGGAGCGGATGGGTACATCCGGTGGCGGCTAATGCGAACGCGAAGAGGAGCCACGCGCGCGGCCGCTTCAGCGCCGGCGCGGGGGCGCTAATCGCCCGGCAGATGCGCATCGGGAATTCGCCTCGATATCCCGGCCCGTAGCGCCGCCATCAGGGCGCTGCGGTCATGCTCTTCGAGGGAGAGCATCCGCTCCTTCGCGGGCCGCTCCCACACGGGCGCGCGCTTCATCGGATCGTCCTCGTAGCGGGGGAAGATATGCCAGTAGACGTGCGGCTCCTGGTTTCCGAGACATTCGTAATTGAGCTTGAGCGGATGGGTGACCTCGGCAATCGCGTCGGCGACCGCGCATACCTCGTCGAACAGCCCCAGCGCTTCCTCGCGCGGAATCTGGAATGGCTCGCGCGCGTGACGCTTGGCGAGGAGCAGGCAGTAGCCGCGATAGAACTGCGCGTCGCCAAGGACGACCCATGAGTTGGGCAGCTCGGCGATTAGGTCGAGGGACTTGCCCGCGGCAAGGCGCGCGATAATCGCGCAGATTCCGCATCCGTCGTGCGCGGCGGCGCTCATCGGCTCGGCGGCACCTGGATAAGCTGCACCTGCGCGTACTTGAGCAGATCGGCGACGGTGGAAAGCTTGTATGCCTTGCCGTAGAAGATGCGCTTGATGCCGGTATTGATGAGCACCTTCATGCAGTGGATGCACGGGGTGTGGGTCACGTAGATGTCGGCCTCGCGGATCGCGGCGCCGTTGCGCGCGGCCTGTGCGATCGCGTTAATCTCGGCGTGGATCGTCCGGTAGCAGTTCTCCTCGACCTCGCCGTAGGGATTGCGCGACTCGTAGATGAGGCATCCCACGTCGATACAGTGCGGCAGGCCCGCGGGAGCGCCGTTGTAGCCGGTCGCCAGGATGCTGCGATCGCGCACGATCACCGCGCCGACCTTCGCGCGAAGGCACGTCGAGCGCTCGGCGACCTGATGCGTGATCGTGATGAAGTACTGATCCCAACTCGGACGCCGGCTGTGTTCTGCCTGCTCCGCGCCGGCGCCGGCTTGATGAGTCGTCTTCCCCTTGTCGTTCTCTTCCACCTTGATTGCGCCTCGGATTCAGAGTGCCCGCAGATGCGGGAGTGAGGTTTCGACTCGCGGCGCCGTCTGCGAGACGTTGTAGAACTGCTCGCGAGTCGGATGCGGCGATACGTACGAAACCGGCACCGGGCAGAACGTCACCACGAAGATCGCGATTGTCGCCCACGCCGCAAACCATCGCCCGGAATCGAGCGGCGCATTCTCGTCGACGGTCGCGGGATGGCCGAGTCCCAGCACGAACAACAGCGCCGCCCAGAAAAGCCATCCTCCCCAGAAATCCCATCCGGCCATAACCGGAACGACCACCATCAGGACGCACGCGGCGACGAACAGCCGCGAGATCGTGCGATGGTGCCTGCCGAAAAGCGCGTACACCACGTGCCCGCCGTCGAGCTGTCCCACGGGCAGCAGGTTGAGCGTGGTTACGAACAGCCCGAGCCATCCGGCGAAGGCGATAGGACTCAGGTCGATATTGACCAGGTTCGGATCGACGTGCAGCACCAGGTGCACGAGCGCGAGGAACAGCAATGAATTGCCGAGATTGTATCCGCCAGCCGACGGATCGAGCGGTCCCACATGCGAGAGCGCAAGTCCGACCATCAGGATCGGCACCGACAGGATGAAGCCCGCCCACGGACCCGCCGCGCCGATATCGAACATCACGCGCCGCGTGCTGGGCATCTGGCGTATCCGGATGAACGCGCCGAAAGTTCCGACGATGAAAAGCGACGGGAACGGCGCCGGGATGAAGTAGGGCAGGCTGGTATCCACGCCGTTTCGGCGCGCGGTCAGGTAATGGCCCATCTCGTGCGCCAGCAGGATCGCCATCAGCGGAATGGAAAACGTGAAGCCCGCGGTCAACGCCGCCGCGCTCGCAAGCGGATGCAGAAGCGAGAACGAGCGGCCCGCCAGGTCCGCGCCTGCCATCGAGGTGGTCACGAACGTGACGAGAAACAGGATGAGGTTGAGCGGCGGAATTCCCTGCGCTTCGGCCCGCGGCGCCGTCGGCGGCGTGTAGGGCGATTGGCGCGGGATCTCGGTCAGGACCGCCGAGGATTCCTTATGTGCGGTGATTTCATCCATTGCGCAGACCTGGATTTACCGTGACCGTAACCGGCGTGCCTTCGGCCGCGTTGAAAAACCCGGCCGCGCTCGCGTCGCGTATCGCAATCTCCAATAGTTCGAAACTACCGAAGGTTGCCAGGGGCGCCCCGATTGGCGCGTCGCCGTAGGCATTGACGATTCTGGGCGGTGCTCCACGCCCGATCCTAACCGAAAGCCGACCGCCGGGAAAACCCGATTCAAATCGCGCAAGCGCCTCGCGCCCGATATTCGTCACCAGGTTGCCGAAGCCGTCCACGTAGATAACTGCGCCGACGAGCCTGCGTCCGCGCACGGCGGGCTCGTCTATCGAGACGCGCTCGATCTTCTTGAGGCGCGGACCCATCGCGTCGAGCCGTTCGCCGCGCCACAGATGTGCCGCCGCGGGCGCGAAGATGTCGCGTCCGTGGAAGGTCGAGCTTATCCGCGCAAGCCGATACGACGGCGAGCGCAATTCGACGGCGCGCTTGAACCCGGCCTGCTCGACGGCGAGCGACACGAGCCCGTTGTCCGGAGCGACGAAGCGCGCGCCAGCCAGCGTCTCCACCGCGATCGGAAGCCGCGATGTCCCGACGCCCGGATCGACGACCGCGAGGAAGATCGTTCGAGCGGGAAAATAGCGCCAGCATTGGCGCAGCGCGATCGCGCCCGCCGTGACCGATTGCGCCGCGATCCCGTGCGTGATGTCGATCACGTGCGCATCGGGAGCGATCGTCGCGATAACAGCCTTCATCGCGCCGACGTAATGGTCGCGGTAGCCGAAGTCGGTGAGAATCGCCAGCGGCGGGCGGCGGCGAGCCGCCGGCGCCCGCGTCATCGCCGGGTCCTCGCGCCGCGCGAAAGCTCCTCGCGCACGGCCGCGGCGAGGAGCGGAAACATCACCTCGTGATGACCGGTCAGGAGAATGCGATGACCGCCGGTTTCGGTGGGACGCTGAACCACGTTGCGCTGCGGGCGGTAATGGCGCACGAAGTCCATGTCGGCGGCGGTGAAGTCCTTCACCGTGCGGCCCAGGTTGCGCGCGAGGTTGAGCGCCTTCAGGAAAACTTCCGGCATCACCACCGCCGACCCGAGGTTTACAACCACCCCACGCGACAGTTCCGAAACGACCGCGCTCAGCCGATGAAAGTCAGCCATCGTAGCCTTGCCGATCGCGCCTCCATCGGCCGCGGGATGCATGTGCACGATATCGGCGCCCAGCGTCACGTGAACGGTTGCGGGCGCGCCCGCCTTGTACGCGGCGGCAAAGATGCTGAGGTCGCGAAATTTCAGCCTGGTGCGGACAATCTCGCGTCCCACGACTTCGCCGAAGCCGAGGTTCTCCGCGGCGGCCAGCTTTGCCGCGCGATTCAGGAACGCGCCCGTCTCTTCGGCCATCCCGAAGCTTCCGTCGGAAAGCCCTTCGCCGACGTCTTCCGAGGTGCGTCCGGCCGCCGCCATTTCGAAGTCGTGGATCACCCCCGCGCCGTTGGTCGCGAGCGCGCCGATAATGCCGTCGCGCACCAGCCCGCATATCAGCGGACTAAGGCCGACCTTGATCGGATGCGCGCCACTCATCAGCAGGAACAGTCGGCGTCGGCGCCGCGCGTGCGCAATACGGCGGGCGAGTTCGCGCAGATCCTCGGCCGCCAGCACGGCGGGCATCGAGTCCAGCAACTCGCGCATCGAGGCGCCGGCCTTGACTTCCGTGGCGAATTGAGAGCGTTTTACCAGCCGTGAAAGCGCGGAAAGCTTTCGCGTGCGGGCGCGGCTTGGATCGATTGGTCTGAGCTTCATCGGGGTCGGGATCGCGGTTTTCGGGGCTTGTCAGGATGCACAACTGCCATAGCCTAACCGAAGGCCGATCGCGCTCCAAACCCGCCGCTTGAGGGATCCGGGCCTAACGTTTGAGTTGGGAAATCTGAATGAAATGACCCGCGGAAACGTCAAAGCGCGATTTGAAATCTTGCGGCTGTGGCTATCCGCTTGAACACGGAGCCAAACTCCTGTAATTAGCGCTGACTGCTGTTCCGCCGGTCGGCGCGGCGTCAGGGGTGACGCTG
>JAKAVX010000104.1 GCA_021827465.1 Deltaproteobacteria bacterium
TACGTAAAGGTCGAGCATCTGGCGCAGCGCCACGTTGAGCGAGCGGATTCCGCCGCCTACAGGCGTGGTGAGCGGACCCTTGATTCCGACCAGGTAGTCGCGAAACGCCTCGACCGTGTCGTCGGGAAGCCAGGTGTTGAAGTTGTTGTAGGCCTTCTCGCCCGCGAAGACCTCCATCCAGGCGATCTTGCGCTTGCCGCCGTAGATTTTCTTGACCGCATTGTCGAAGACGTACTGCGACGCGCGCCAGATGTCCCGGCCGGTTCCGTCGCCCTCGATGAAGGGAAGTATCGGCTGGTCGGGAACCTTGAGCTTGCCGTCGGAGCCAAGGGTTATCTTTTCACCTTCGGTCGGAACTTGGATCGTCTTGTACGCCATCTCGTCTCGTCACCTGCCCTAGGACAATGAATGTGCCCGCTTGAAAGGCGCTCGTCTCGGCGCTCTTTCGGCTGTCGCGGGGAAAATTTTCCCCAATCATATAACCGGCTGCGTCCTCTGACACCAGAGGCGGCGTGCGATGTTCAACGCACGGGACGCGCGGCGCGCCGAGGATTGCCGCGGCCCTTGCAATCCCGAATCGGACGGATACGTTTATCGAGCGGACCCGGCGGGCACTATACTCGGTCCGCATACACCAGCGAAATTTTCGCGGAGCAACCGATGGATTTCAGCTACACGGCGGAACAGGAAAAGTTTCGGGAAGGGTTGCGCGGCTGGCTCGAAAAGACCTCGGCCAAAGTTTTCAAGGGCGGCGCCGAGAGCCTTGGGCAATCGACCGCGAGCCTGCTCGACGTGCGCGACGACGCGCGATGGCGCCAGCTCCTGGAATACCATCGGAGACTCTGCGACGCCGGCTATGTCGCGCTCCACTGGCCGAAGGAATGGGGCGGCGGCGGAGCCGGCCTGGTCGAGCAGGCGATCTATCAGGACGAGGTCCTGCGCCTTGGGCTTCCGCTTTACGGCGCGAACCAGCTCGCCATCGATCGGATAGGGCCGACGATCATGCTGATGGGCACCGAGGCGCAGAAAAAGCGCTTCCTGAAGCCGATGCTGACGGGCGAGGAGATCTGGTGCCAGGGATACTCGGAGCCCAACGCGGGCTCGGACCTGGCGGGATTGCAGACGCGCGCGGTGATTGAGGGCGACTCGTTCGTCGTCAACGGACAGAAGGTGTGGACCAGCCTCGCACATCGCTCGGACTGGCAGGTGCTGCTGGTGCGGACCGATCCCGCCGCGCCGAAGCATAAGGGAATTTCGTATCTGCTGGTGGATATGAAGAGCCCGGGGCTGACGGTGTGTCCGCTGGTGCAAATCACCGGAGAAGCGGGGTTCAATGAGGTCTTCTACGACAACGTCAGGGTGCCAAAGGAAAACCTGGTCGGGGAATTGAACCAGGGATGGCAGGTGTCGATCGCGACGCTGATGTTCGAGCGGGTGTCGGGCGGCACGCGCCATCCGGTCGAGCGCACGATCAACGAATTGGTCGAGCTCTCGAAGAAAGTCGATTTCAACGGGATACCCGCGCACAAGCATCCTTATGTCCGCCAGAAGCTCGCGCAGTTCGTCGCGGAGTCACGATGCCTCAGGCTGTCGCGCTATCGTTCGCTCACCTCGCAGTTGAAAGGCAAGGTTCCCGGACCGGAAAGCTCGTTCGGCAAGCTGTTCGCAACCGAGCTGAATCTTCGGGTCGCAATGTTCGCCGACGAGATGCTCGGCGCGTACGGGGCTCTCGAGCACAGCTCGGCGGGGGCGGTCGAGGGCGGCCGATGGGCGCAGCGAACGCTCGCCGCGCGCGGACTTACGATCGCCGCCGGGTCGAGCGAAATCCAGCACAACATCATCGGCGAGCGCGTCCTCAAGCTGCCCAAGGGCTAAACCCTGCGCCCAGCGCGTGATTGGTGAGATCATCTTCAACGCGGATCTCAATGCCGGCGATTCGCTACACCGTAGTCGAATCGCCGCTCGGTCTGGTTCTGATCGCCGCGAGCGACGCAGGGATTGCATGGCTTGGACTCGGCGACTCGGAGCCGACGCTCCAACGCGAGCTTCGTTCAGACTTTCCCAATGCGACGCTCAGTCGCGACGAGGCGGCGCTGCGCGGCCGCGCTGAGAAGATCGTCGCCTTCCTGAAAGGCAAAGCGCCCTGCCCCACGCCCGCGCTCGATCTCCACGGAACCTCCTTTCAGCGTCGCGTCTGGGACGAACTTCGCGCGATATCCGCCGGAACGACGCGCTCCTACGCGGAAATAGCCTCGCGCCTGGGAAATCCGCGCGCCGCTCGTGCGGTGGGTGCCGCGGTGGGCGCGAATCTGGTCTCGATCCTCGTCCCGTGCCATCGTGCGCTTCGCACCGGAGGAGCGCTCGGCGGTTACCGATGGGGCCTCGAACGTAAACGCCATCTCCTCGAACTCGAAAAGGCGCCTTCAGTCGCGCGCGCGTGAGCCTTGGGCCTGACACGACGAATCGCCTAGGATTGCCGGACGTAACCCGGACCGCGTGGAGCGTCGATGAAGCTCGACGAAATTGATCTCACGAATCTGGAAATGTTCGTCAGCGGAGACCCGCACGAAGCGTGGCGTGCGCTCCGCCGCGAAGACCCTGTCCACTGGCACGAAAAGCAACCCGGCCGCGGCTTCTGGGCGGTTACGAAATACGCGGACGCGCTGAGCGTCTACCACGATCCCGGCACCTTCAGCTCCCAGCGCGGAATCGCCCTTCAGATGCTCAACCTTGCCAACGAAGACGCCGCAGGGTTCGGCCAGATGATGATCCTCTCCGACCCGCCGCGCCACGGCGAGATCCGCTCGCTGATAAATCGCCGCCTCACACCCCGCGCGGTTGCTCTTTATGAGCCGCACATCCGGCGTATCGCGAGCGGCATAATCGATTCGGTAATCGAACGCGGCGAATGCGATTTCGTCGTGGATGTCGCGGCGCGGCTTCCCACCGCGGTCATCTGCGAGATGCTCGGCATCCCGCCCGAACATTGGGAACTGATGTTCCATCTCGGCAACATGTCGATCGGAACCGACGATCCTGAATACCAACAGGGGCGAAGCGCCAACGAGACCGGGATGGCGGCCGAAGCCGCGGTCTTCAGCTATTTCTCAAAGATAATAGCCGAGCGCCGCAGGGAGCCGGGCGACGACCTCGTCAGCGCGCTCATCCACGGCAATATCAACGGCGCCCATCTCACCGACCTCGAAGTTCTGTTCAATTGCTTTCTGCTGATAATCGGCGGGCAGGAGACGACCCGCAACGCGACGTCGGGCGGATTGCTCGCGCTGATTCAGAACCCGGCCCAGATGGCGCGGCTCAGGGCCGATCCTTCTGTAGCGGCCCCGGCGATCGAAGAGCTCCTTAGATGGACCAGCCCGGTCACGCACGTTATGCGCACCGCCATGCACGATACCAAGCTTCGCGGCCGCAAGATCCCGAAGGGCGACCGTGTCGTCATCTGGAACGCGTCCGCGAATCGCGACGAGGACGTTTTCCCCAACCCCGACGGTTTCGATATAACGCGCTCGCCCAACGACCATCTCGCCTTCGGGCATGGCGAGCATTTCTGTATCGGGGCGAATCTCGCGCGGCTCGAGTTGCGCATGATGATCGATGAAGTGATTCGCCGGATGCCGGAAATCGAGCTGGCAGGTCCGGTCGAGCGCCTGCGTTCGAACTTCGTAGCGGGAATCAAACACATGCCGGTGCGTTTTCGTCCGGCAAACCCGGCCGCCAGCACCGCCTGATGCTTCAGTGCCCGCGCGGCGTGCCGTCTACGGCTGCGGTGCGCTGAAAAGACCGGCCCATCGCGAAAACACCGCTGCGGAGATCGGTGAAAGCTCGGCCATATGGCGCGCAGTCGCGGCGATTATTCCGTCGCTGTCGGCACCCGCCTGGCGCGCTTCATCGGAAAACTCGCGCACCATCGCCGCGACCGCATCAGCCGTCACCTCCATGTGGAACAGAAAACCGTACGCGCTCTCGCCGTAGCGGAACGCCTGTATCGGGGTCGTCGCCGACGACGCGAGCGCAACTGCGCCGCGCGGCCGATCAAAAACGTCGCCGTGCCAGTGAAACGCCGTGAACGTCTCGGGCACGCCGCGCATCAGGCAGTCTTCCTTCGCTTCGGACGAAAGGCGAACCGGATGCCATCCGAGTTCCTTCGCGCGGCCGGGTCTGACATTCGCATCCAGCGCCGCCGCAAGAAGCTGACTCCCCAAGCATACGCCGAGAACGGGTTTCTCATCCCTGATCGCGGACCGGATGAGCGCAATCTCGTCGCGGATAAACGCAAAGCGATCCGTCTCGTACACGCCCATCGGACCGCCCATCACGACCAGCCCGTCCGCTCCCGCGAGATCACGCGGTACCGGCTCGCCGTCGAACGTGCGCACCGAGTCCCATGAAAGCCCCGCGCCGGCGAGCGCGCTCCCTATCGTGCCGGGGGTTTCAACGCGATGATGTTGCAGTACGAGAATCTTTCCCATCGCCGGCTTCTCTCAAAAGTTGTGCGGGTTTTCGGTTCGCGCGGGAATCGAGCGCCACGCCAACCGCGCCGCACGTCAATCGCCCGTGATACCCTCCTCCTTTTCGATCGAGCGGATGAACGCGAGCACGTCCGCCATCTGGCGGCGCTTCAGGACGCCGCGCCACGCCGGCATCCCCTTGGAGCCGATCCCGTGCGTGACGGTATGGAAAAAGAACGCGTCGCTCTTGTCGGCCAGCAACTGCGGCAGGTTGTAGTACGAGTCGTTGGCGGCAGCGTCCTCGCCATGGCAATGGGCGCAGTTGGAATTGAAAACCTTCCGCCCCCGAGCGCCGGCCCGGGAGTCGGAGGCATGACCTTGCGCGCCGCCTCCCGCGCGTGCGCCGGCAGGCGCCGCCAGGAAAACCGTGGACGCCAGCAAAAACGGAATCCACATTCTCAACTCAATCCCGCCTCCCTCGCGGCCGCGCGATCCACGTCCGACAAACTTGCGGAAGTTCGCAGCGCCTGGCTCATTTGCTCAAGGCGAAGACGAACATCTCGCCCGATTCGGGAGTCTTCGAGGCGGCCTTTGCGCCGAACGCGCCGAGCCAGTCGGGCTCGGTCACCGAGCGCCCGACCACCAGCGCGACGTATTGCTTTCCGTCCGTCATGTAGGTCATCGGCGCTGCGCCGACTCCGCTTCCGACGTTGAACTTCCACAGCACCTTGCCGCTTCGCGCGTCGACCGCCTTGAACCATCCGTCGAAGGTGCCGTAGAAGACGAGTCCGCCGCCCGTCGTGAGCACTCCGCCGTTATACCAGAGCGGCTCCTTGATGCTCCATTCGGCTTTCTGTTCGACCGGGTTCCACGCGATCAACTGGCCCTGGTAACCGCCGGGACCTGCGTAGACCTTGGCGGGGTTGATGCCGAGGTACATCATGCCGCGATGGTACTTCACCTTTTCCTCCTTGGCCGTCATGCAGAGATTGTTGGCGGTCAGGTAGACAAGGTTGGTCTCGGAGTCGAACGACATCGGCTGCCAGTTCTTGCCGCCGAGCGCGCTCGGACAGACGTTCTTGGCCTCATGGGTAAGCGTCGGGCGCATTGCGCGAACCTCGATCGGGCGCCCGGTCTTGAGATCGATCCCCGTGGCCCAGTTCACGTTCACGAACGGCTTGGCCGAGATGAGCTGGCCGGTCTTGCGATTGGCGACGTAGAAGAAGCCGTTGCGATCGGCGTGCAACAGCGCGGGGACTTCCTTCCCGGCGATCGTCAGATTGACGAGCATCGCTTCGTTGACGCCGTCGTAGTCCCACGCGTCGGCGGGAGTGTACTGGATGTGCCAGAGTATCTTTCCGTTGTCGGGGTCGATCGCGAGCAGACTCGAACTGTAGAGATTCGTGTACTTGCCGTAATCGGGCGTGTCGGCGCGCTGGCTCGTGTCCCACGGACCCGGATTGCTGGTTCCGTAATAGATGATGTTGAGCTTGGGATCGTAGGAGCCGACCAACCACGCGGCCGCGGCGCCATGCTTCCAGCTATCGCCCTTCCAGGTGTCGTGACCGGGTTCGCCGGGCCCGGGAACCGTGTAGGTGCGCCAAAGCAGCTTGCCGGTTTTAGCGTCGAACGCGGAGATATAGCCGCGCACGCCGTACTCGCCGCCGCCGAAGCCGGTGACCACTTTGTTTCCGACCACGAGCGGAGGAGACGTTATCACCGAGCCCTGCTTGTAATCGACGACCTTGCTGCGCCACAGCACCTTGCCGGTGGTCGCATCGAGAGCGACGAGAAAGCCGTTCAGTTGCCCGACGAAGATGCGGCCGTCGGAGTACGCGACGCCGCGATTGTTCACGTCGCAGCAGGCGTACTGGATGACGCCCTGCGGAATATTGGAGCTGTAGCGCCACTTCATCACGCCGGTTCTCGCGTCGAGCGCGTACACGTACTTCGGTCCCCACGAACTCGACACGTAGAGCGTGTTGCCGACGACCAGCGGCGTCGATTCGTTCGATCGCAGGGTGCCGAGCGAAAAAGCCCACGCCGCGCGCAGATTGCTGATATTTTTGGTGTCGATCTGATCAAGCGGGCTGAAATGGGTATCGGCGTAGTCGTTGCCGTAAATCGTCCAGCCGACGTTCTTGCCCGCCGCTTTCTGCGCATGCGCCGAAACCGGCGCCAACGCAAGGCCGAGCGCAACGGCAAGCATCAGGCTGATGACCAGGGACTTTCGTTGAGGCTTCATCCAGAGTTTCTCTCCCCGTCTCTCGTAGATTCGCGCCACGATATCGCGACGGCCGGAGCGCAAGCCGGCCGGTCTTGAACAACGCGCGAAAAGCTAGTCGGTCGTGGCCGCGAGTTCAATCGAAATCCGCGAACATCCGGCTGAGCGGAATCAAAACCGGTCTAAAATGCGGCTAGAAAAGCGACCCTCGGCGGGTGCGCCCGAGATGCGAATACGCGCGAGGCGTGGCGACGCGCCCGCGCGAAGTGCGCGCGATGAACCCCTCCTGCAACAGGAACGGCTCGTAGACCTCCTCGATGGTGTCGGACTCTTCGCCCACCGCCGCCGCGAGGCTGTCCACTCCCACCGGGCCGCCGTCGAACTTGTCGATTATCGTCGCGAGGATGGCGCGGTCCATCTTGTCGAACCCGCACTGGTCGATTTCGAGCAGTTCGAGCGCTCCGAGCGCAACTTCCCGCGTCACCATCGGAGCGTCGTTGACCTGCGCGAAATCCCGCACCCGGCGCAACAGCCGATTCGCGATCCGCGGGGTCCCGCGCGCGCGTGAGGCTATTTCGCGGCCACCCTCATCATGTACCTTCACGCCCAAAAGATGCGCCGAGCGGCGCACGATCTCGCTCAGTTCGTCGTGCGCGTAGAATTCGAGATGAAAGTGCTGCCCGAAACGGTCGCGAAGCGGCGAACTCAGGAGTCCCGAGCGGGTGGTCGCGCCGACCAGCGTGAACGGCTTCACCGCGAGCTTCATCGTGCGCGCGCTCGGACCCTTGCCGACGACGATATTCAGCTCGTAGTCCTCCATCGCGGGATAGAGGATTTCCTCGACGACGCGGGCAAGCCGATGAATCTCGTCGATAAACAGCACGTCGCCCTTCTCTAGATCGGCGACGATCGCGGCGAGGTCGCCCGCGCGCTCGATAGCGGGGCCCGACGTGACGCGCAGGTTGACGCCGAGTTCGCGCGCGATGATATGCGCGAGCGAGGTCTTGCCTAGACCCGGCGGTCCCGCGAACAGGACGTGGTCGAGGACCTCGGCCCGTTTTCGCGCCGCCTCGATCGACATCCCGAGCACGCGCTTTAGCCGCTCCTGTCCGACGAATTCGCCGAGCGTGCGCGGCCTCAGCGAAAAATC
>JAKAVX010000105.1 GCA_021827465.1 Deltaproteobacteria bacterium
CGGTGGGGCTGTAGCTCAGTTTGGGAGAGCGCCTGAATGGCATTCAGGAGGTCGACGGTTCGATCCCGTTCAGCTCCACCAAGAAAACCCGCCCGATCTCCGCTTCGCGGGACTGTGCCGCGGCTCGTCGTTCAGCATATTGTTGCCGCTCGAGTAGAAAGGCGTTGCGTCGGGATCCAATGAACATCTTCACGGGTCGATAGGACTTGCGCCTGCTTCCCTCAGGCTGGCGTTGAGGCGGGTGAGGTCGCGATGCTTCATCTGCTGCCACGCGTGGAGCTGGTCGGCCAGTATCTTCGACAGCTTCGCATACGACGCCAATGCGTCCGCGCTGGGATCGGCGTCGGCGCCGTCAACGGCCCGTTCGAGCTTCCGCAGGTCGATCGAGATCGCGCGTAGGCTGTCGGTCCGGCGCGGCGGCGTGGCCGTCAGATTGCGCGGATTCGGCGGCTGCGTACTGACGCCGGAGAGATCCGACATCCTCGCCATCAATTCGGAGATCTGATCCCGCATCCGATTGGCATGATCGAGCCGTGACTGAAGCGCCTTGAGTATCCGGGTCGCATCGGCGCACGCCGCAGACGCCTCAGCGGATGCCATTTCGACCTTCTCCGCCAGCACGAATTCGCGCATCAGGGCCGCTTCCGAGACTTTTACGCGAGGGTCCGGCTTGACCGTCAGCGGCTCCGTATAGTCGTGCCCGTCAACGTCGAGAGAGACAGTGTAATGGCCTGGCGGCGCCCATGCGCCGTTCGTCTTCGACATCTTCGGCGGGCCGGTCACGGAGGGTTTCGGATAGCGCAGGTTCCAGACGAAGCGATGCATCCCCGGCGCCGCCAACAAGACCATCGGCGGTGGCACCCATTCCGATGCGAACTTGAGCGTTGCGGGGTTCGGCGGTGTGATCTTTTCCGCACTGCTGAAGCTGCAGACCTTGCGACTCTGCGCATCGAGCATCGTCAGCGTCACCGGGCCTTTGACCGTCTTCGGCAGCACGTAATCGATTATGGCGCCGTCGAGTGGATTTGCCGCCATCGGCTCGTCCTTCGGCATCGGAGTGCCCGCGAACGGAACCGGGCGCATTCGGATCGCGGCGGCCGGCTTGAACAGGATTACGCCGGTGGTAGGCGCAGTATCGATCTGCCGGAGCGCCGTGATGTCGTCCATGATCCAGAAGCCGCGGCCGTGCGTCGCGATCACGAGATCGTTGCCATGCACGTCGATATCGCGCACCGAGGTCATCGGGAGATTCTGTTGCAACGACTGCCAATGCCCGCCGTCGTCGAACGACACGTACATCCCTTTTTCGGTGCCCGCGTATAGCAGTGCCTTGCGTATCGGATCCTCGCGCACCACGTTGACGAAACTGTCCGCGGGGATTCCGGCGGTGATCAGAGTCCAGCTCTGGCCGCCGTCGCGAGTGCGGTAGATGTAGGGCGCGTCGTCGTCCAGGCGATGGCGGTCGATCGCGAGGTAGGCGGCGTCAGCGTTGAAATGCGACGGCTCGATCCCGGCTACCTTCGACCACGGCGTCAGCTCCTTCGGCGTTACCTTGCGCCAATGAAGACCGCCGTCGTCGGTGCGCCATACGAGCCCGTCGTCGGTTCCCACCCATAGCGAACCCGTATGCAAGGGCGAGGGCGCGATCGTATAGATCACGCCGCGGCGCTCGCTCACGCGATCGTAGTCGGCCGCCGTGGGCGCATCGAGATTGGGCGGTATAGCAGAATGGGCTCGCGTCAGGTCGGGGCTTATCTGCGTCCAATGAAGGCCGCCGTCGGCGGTGCGGAACAGACGCTGATTCGCGAAGTACAGCGCCTTCTTGTCGCGCTTGGAAAACACCAGCGGCAACGTCCACGCGCCGCGGAAATGAATCTTCGGATAAGCGAGCGTCGGATCGACGTCGCGGGTCTGGCCGGTGCGCGTGTTGAGCTTTTGGACTCGGCCTCCGTAAACGATATGCGGATTGTCAGGATCGGGAGCGATCATGTCGTTTTCGCCGCCGGCGGTGACTTCGTGAAACTGCTCCATCGTGATTCCGTCGCCGCCGCTCGTTCTGCTTGGCAAGGCGACCGCGCCGGAGTCCTGCTGCGCGCCGTAAACCCAATACGGAAAACGATTGTCGGTGCTGACGTGGTAGATTTGCGCGGTCGGCTGGTTGTACCAACTGCTCCATGTCTTTCCGCCGTCGAGGGTGATAATCGCGCCCTGGTCAACGCCGAGAATTCGCCGATTGGGATTGGTCGGATCGATCCACAGATCGTGGAAATCGTCGCCAGTGGGGTCGCCTTTCAACGCGATGAAATGCATCCCGCCGTCGTCCGAGCGCAGCATGATCGTGTTCATCACGTAGATGCGATTCGCGTCCTTCGGATCGACCGTCAGCCGGCAGAAATACCATCCGCGCTTCCAGATACGCCCGTCGCGTGAGACGTGCGTCCAATGGACGCCGCCGTCGTCGGAGCGGTAGAGGCCGCCTTCGCCGCCGAGCGCGTCGATGAGCGCATAGACGCGATCTGGCTTGCTCGGCGCGAGCGCGATTCCGATACGTCCGGGATGCGCCGGGAAACCGTTTCCTTTTATCTGGCGCCAATGATTACCGCCGTCGCGCGAGACGTAGAGGCCGCTGCCGGGTCCGTTCGACGGCGGATACACGCTCCAGGGTGGACGCCGCGTCTGCCATAGCGCGGCGTAAATCGTGTCGGGATCACCGGGCTTGAACGCAAGATCGACGGCGCCGGTGTTGTCATCCTTGAACAGAACGCGCGTCCAATGCTTGCCGCCGTCGGCGGAGCGGAACACGCCGCGCTCTGCGTTGGGGCCGTAAGCATGACCCAGCGCGGCGACCAATACGACGTTGGGATTTCGCGGATCGACCAGGATGCGGCCGATCTGGCGGCTGTCGGCGAGCCCGACAAAAGTCCAATGCCTGCCGGCGTCCGTCGATTTGTAGATACCGTCGCCGTGGGCGATATCCGAACGCATGTCCGCCTCGCCCGTGCCGACATAAATGATTCGCGGGTCCGACGATGCGATCGCCAGCGCGCCGATCGAGCCGACCGGCTCGCTATCGAAAATCGGTTGCCAGGTGCGCCCGGCGTCCTTTGTGGCCCATACGCCACCGTCCACCGCGCCGAAATAAAAGTGGCGATCGTCGCCGGGGATACCGCTCACCGTAAGAACTCGCCCACCGCGGAACGGACCGATCAGGCGCCATTGCAGGGCCTGGTAAAGCGATGGATCGACCCTGACCTTGGCGTATGCGCGAGGAAGCGCGGAGATCGCGGCGACAAGCACCGCCAGAGTGAGCACATCAAGATGACGTATTCGCACGGTCAGTTCCCCACCCTTTTTCGGAGGATAGAGAAGAAACGCTTCCAAGTGTCACGCATTGAAAATCGAAACCGATACATAGCATCGCGGACGGCTCGGCGAGAACCGCGCGACGCGAGCGTGGTGCTATCACAAGCGGGCGCGTCTCGATTGTCTGAAATGCGATCGACCGTTGCGCGTGCAGTCCTTCGCGAGATACGGCTACTTTGTTGGATCGGAACGCATGCACGAGCCTCACGCTGCGAGGCCGCTATCGTGGAGACGTGAATGATTCCTTTTACAGGCAACCCTCTTAATCGCGCGAGCGAAAAACGCACCGACTCCCATTGGATCGCCGCCAAACGCCGCGATCCGTCCTCGCTCATGCTTCCGCTATGGCGTCTGGCGCCGCTTCTTCTTGGCCCGGACACGTCCTCGGGCCCGACAGAGCTTGGCCTGATGCGCCCCGAGATTGTGGATTCGCTGGCTGACGATGAAGCGGCATGCGTATTTCTCGGTCTGGACGGCGACACGGCGATATTTGCAATCGACATCTCCAAAGCCGACGACCCCGCCAAGGAAGGGCCGCTCGGCGGACTGGGCCACTTCCGCGACGCTCGGATGGCGGCGCAAATAGTCTCCGTGAGGGACGCGGCGATCATCGCGCAGGCAAAAGCTCTCATCGACTGGCATCAGCGCCACGGCTACTGTCCGCGATGCGGGGCGGCGACCAAAATGATGGATGCCGGTTATCGGCGCCTGTGCGACAAATGCAACGCGGAGCATTTTCCGCGCGTCGATCCCGTCGTCATCATGCTCGCGACCGACGGCGACGCGTGTCTGGTGGGACGCGGCAAGCATTTTCCGCCCGCGATGTTCTCCGCACTGGCCGGCTTCATGGAGCCGGGTGAGACGATCGAGGAAGCGGTGCGGCGCGAACTGATGGAGGAGGCTTCTGTCAGAGTTGGCGGGGTGACCTACTACGCCACGCAGCCGTGGCCGTTTCCCTCCTCACTGATGATCGGATGTTTCGCGAAGGCGGAGAGCCGCGACGTGAAGGTTGACGACAACGAACTCGCCGAGGTGCGATGGCTGGAGCGCAGCCTCGCCCGCGACCTGGTCTCAGGAAAGCGCGTCGACGGCATGCAGGTGCCCCCGTCGATCGCAATCGCGCATCACCTGATCAAGGCATGGGCTCTCGATGAAACATGACCGAGGTCAGGCGGTGACTTCTCTCCGCGAATCCCTCCCGACACGCGGCCGCGCAAGGGTTGCCCATCGCCTGTGTGATCGGTTTTGACCATGACGCGCCCGGACGGCTATTCTTGTGGGGCCGATTCCCGGCTGCTCCGCGATGTCAGTGCAGGTGTCTCAAGGCGCTGGAATCGGCGTTACACACTATCACCATCTCCGTCGCACGCCGTATCGGAATGCGCGTCCGTCGCGAAAGTCAGGGCGGCGCGGGAGATATTACCGGTTCACTCGCTGAGCAACAGGAGATTGCCGCATGAGCACGATTGACGACGCCCTGAAGTCGAATCAGCAGTACGCGCAGAACTTCAAACTCGGAAATCTTCCGATACCACCCGCGAAAAAGCTGGCCGTGGTCGCATGCATGGACGCGCGGCTCACGGTCGAGGAATTCCTCGGCCTCAAGACCGGCGACGCGCACATCATCCGCAACGCCGGCGGTATCGTCACCGACGACGCGGTACGCTCGCTCCTTATCTCGCACTACCTGCTCGGCACCAACGAGTTCATGATCATCAATCATACGAACTGCGGGATGCAGTCGTTCAATGACGACGAACTGCGAGAGCGGCTCGAGCGCGAAAAGGGGACCGCGGTCGTCGGCCCCGACCATTTCTACTCTTTCGCCGACCTGCGCGAGAACGTCCGCCGCCAGATTCAGCGCGTGAAGGCGCATCCGTGGATACCGAAGGAAATTCCCGTGCGCGGATTTGTCTTCGACGTGAAGACCGGCAAGCTCGACGAGGTGAAGGTGTAAATCGGCGCGCGATATCGCGTCTCGAAGAAAAACGGGGCGAATGGGTTTTCCCATTCGCCCCGTGTGTTCAATTGAACCCGGTTACTTCGCCCGCTCGTCCGACATGAAACGCTCGATCACGTTTGCGGTTATACGGGAGACGTTATTCTTGTAGTTGTTGTGCGACAGGCTTCCGCACCATGAGATCGATCCGGTCGAGAATACCGCGCCTCCACCCGGCGTCGTGAAATAGACCATGTCCGCGCGCACCGCGGGGTCCTGCGTGCCGCCGACTCCCGGATACATGAACATGATCTCCTCGACCACGTGCGGATAATTGTCCGAATGGCCCTCCGATGCCGCCAGCAGCATCGCGTCCGGCGGCGTTCCGAGCGTCAGATCGTAGCGATCGATTTCCGAGCCGGCCGCGCCGCCGCCGACCAGCCCGAAGTTGCCGACGATCTCGTCACGCCCGACACCCTCGAAGATGAAACGCGCGCGTTCGTCGAAACTGCCGGACATCCGGCGATAGTACGACGACTCGTCGAAGCCCTGCGCCGAGAATCCCACGCCGACCAGCTTTTGCGGCGCGCGCCCGCGATTTCGCCATAGCCCGCCGCGCTCGCCGGTGGTGCTGTGATGGTACTCGCCGGGCCGCGCCTGCCACGCGCGCGAGCCGCTCTCGGCGCGCCGCACCTCGATAAGATGAGGCTTCTCCGGATGGTACGTCGTCACCCAGTAGAAGCCGTTGCCGCCGAGATACATCAGGCGCCCGCCTGTCGCGAGATATTCCTCCATCGCGTCCAGCATCGTGCCCGACCAGTACTCGGGATGCGTTCCCGTGACGATCACCTTGTAGAGACGCAGCAGCGCGAGGCCCTCGCGATGCAAATCCTCGTCGGTGAAGACGTCGTAGTTGTAGCGGCGCGCGTTCAGCCAATCGACGAGGTCGAGATCCGCGGGCAGGCCCCAGAGTCCGTTCACGCCGAGGAAGCTCGGCGCCATGTTGAGAATCGGCCGAAGGCGCGACGAATAGCACACGCCGCTCATGTCGGAATGGAGATCGTAGAGCGAAAGGCCGTACTCGGGATGCTCGGCGAGATAGAGGTCGTCGGGGTTGAGCACCGGCGTCTGGCCGAGTATCGCCTGTCCGACGTCGGCCTCGACCGAGATGCGGAAATTTGCGTACGCCATGTAAGTCGCGGTCGGCGCGAGGAACGCGACGCGCGCGGTCGCGGTTCCCTTTGCCGGACGCACGAAAAACGGCACGCGCCGTTCGACTCCGCCGCCGCGAAGGCGCACCGCGTAAACGTCGCTCTTTGCGCCGGCCGGAACCGTCCATTCGAAATCCGCGTCCCATCCCGCGTCTTCGAGGTCGTCGTTATGGAAGTGGATCGCGCCGTACTGATTGGGCGCGTGAACGTAGTTTTCCTCGCGCGCGGTCCATCGATGGCCGATCATCCCGCGCGCCGGCATATTGACGCATCGCCCGTGAAGCCCGTTGCCGGAGCGGTCGGAGACAACGTCTGTCGGCACGCCGTTCGCGCCGATTTCCGCCGCGAAGTCCCATCGTGCGACGAGGCCGTGCGCGTCCGGTTCGTTGCCGCGGGCGAGCGCGTCGAACTCGGCCGCTTCGAGTGCGCGCGCATAGACGCGCGGCGATTCGATTTTTCCATTGAAGTGCGCGTCGACGACCGTGCGTGGCGCCGGCGCACCCGCCGCATAACCGGCGATCAAAAACCGCGCGTCCGAGCGGAAATCGATTCGCCCGACCTGCTTCTGCGCGAGCGCGGTTTGTCCTGCTGCGGCGACTTGGCCGACGAGGCTGTTGGTCGAATTGACGGCCGCCTGGCATGCGACGGTAGCAACGCCTTTTTCCGGATCGTAGCTCGCGCCGACCGAGTACCAGGTCCACGGGATGAATCCGCCCTCGACGCTAACCGGGGCAGAGTTGCCGCCTGCGTCGCCGAGCCATAGCGCGAGACGGCCCGATTCATCGATCACCAGCGCGTATCCCGAAGAGCTGTCGCCGCGCCATCGCGTGACGATTCCCTGGCGTACGGCCTGCGGCGTCGTCGGCATGATAAAGGCGTGGATCGAAAACCCGCCGGAAAGGTTGAGCGCCCCGCGCGGGTCGGCGACTTCGATATGCGAGCCGGGATGGACCGCCTGATGACGCCCCGGATACTCGCCGCTCACGGCGGTTTCGACTTCGGTTTCCTTGAACCCGGGCCCGGCGGGATTCAGGTCGCCGTGAACCAGTCGGACGATATCGGCGCGGTAGCGCTCGACGCCCTGGCAACTGACCATGAAGCGGATTTTCTCGCCGGGCGCGACGCTTATTTTGTCGGTGTAGCCGTCGATTCGCTTTGCGGGAATGGTCGATTCCTTCGTGTCAGCCACGGCGAAGCTCCTTCAGTCTTTCGAGGAAGACGGCGTGGAGCGCTTCCTTCTCAGTCGAAAATTTGCGCTCGTCGAGAAAGTGCGCGCTTTGTCCGCGTGCGCCCGCG
>JAKAVX010000106.1 GCA_021827465.1 Deltaproteobacteria bacterium
CGCACCGCGTCGCTGATCCTGACCGAGGAATCCGTCTTCGGCGACATGTTCCTCGTCGAGGCGAGCCGCGGATGCCAATGGGGATGCCGCTTCTGCGCGGCGGGATTCATGTACCGCCCGATTCGTTACCGTAGCGCGGAAAATCTCATCCCCGAAGCGCTGCGCGGGCTTGAAGAGCGCGATGTGATCGGACTGGTCGGGGCCGAGATGGCGAGCGTGCCGGGCGTCGCCGGAATCGCCGAGGCAGTTGCCGATCACGGCGGGAGGCTTTCGCCGTCCTCGCTCAAGGCCGATTGCATCACGCCGCGCCTTGCCGCGGCGCTCGCGCGCAACCGAAATCGCAGCGTGACGATCGCTCCCGAGGCGGGCAGCGAGCGGATGCGCAAGGTAATCAACAAGAACCTGAGCGAGGACGGGATCCTCCAGGCGGCCGACCTGATGGTCGGCGAGGGCGTGGAGAATCTTAAGTTTTACTTCATGATCGGCCTGCCCGAGGAACGCGACGAGGACGTGCTCGAAATCGCGCGCCTGGTCGGCAAAATCCTCGATCGCGCGCGCTCGCGCAAAAAGCCGGTCGGGCGGGTGACGATTTCGCTCAATCCGTTCGTGCCCAAGCCGTGGACGCCCTTTCAATGGGATCCGATGCGGGACGCGCGGCGGCTCAAGGAAAAGGTCGCACTGCTCAGAGCGAATGTCGGACGGCTCGGCGCGGTCGAACTCGACGCGGAATCTCCGCGCGAGGCGTATTTCCAGACGATGGTCTCGCGGGGTGACCGGCGCGTCGGCCGGATACTGGAGATCCTCGACGCGGCGGAATGCGACGGGCCGGGCGATATCTGGCGCGAGCTTGCGCGGCTTCGGCGCGAGCCGATCGAGGGAATCCCTGATCCGGATTTCTTCGTCACCCGCGCCTACGGGCACGACGAAGTCCTGCCCTGGGATTTCATCGACCATCACATTCACAAGTGGTTTCTGCTTTCGGAGCGCAAGAAGGCCCACTATGAGCATCAGAGCAAGCCGTGCGACGTAACCCGATGCACGGTGTGCGGTGCGTGCTGAAGCGCGGAAGGCGGCGAGGGGAAAGATGAAGGAAGATAGTCGTTCAGTACGCCGGGTTTCGCTCGCGATGGGCTTTGCTCTCGCGGTTGCGGTTTCGCTGCCGTTCGTGTTTCCGCAGTCGGCTCGGGCTTTCAGCGAGTCCCCGGTCGGCACCGGCTCTCCCGCCGAGGCTCCGCCGCTGCCGCCCGGAGGGATGAGCGTTGTTCCGGGCGAAAAGGCTCCGAAAGCGGCGCCGGCTCCGACGCCCCGGCCAGCAGTCAGGAAGAAGACGACAACCGCGCGGAAGAAGAAAGTCTCGACCGAGAAGTTCGAAGTCGAACCAATCTCCGGGCGGCTCCCGGTCAAGGAAGACGCATATATCTTCACCCGGCCCTCGAAATGGAGCCCGCACATCATAAGAGCGCACGCCGGCAAGTACGTTATCGTCACTGGCACGACCCGCTATTACCTGCAGGTGCATCTCAAGGACGGGAAGACGGGCTATATCGCCCAGTCGGCGGTCAACATGATGCGGCCGACCGACAAGTATTTCCGCCTCACCCATAACGCTCCGGTCCTGGACAAGCCGAACCGATGGGGCAAGAAGCTCTCCGAGGTGCATCGCGGCTTCTACGTCCACGTAATCGGCGTCGCGCCCAACTATATGCAGATCAAGATGAAAAGCGGGGTGGTCGGCTTCATCACCGTCACCGCGCTGCAATAGCCCTTCATCAAAGACGGCGCACTTCCGCAAGCATCGCGAAGCCGGATGACGCCGGGCTTCATCGGCCCGCGTTCTCGACGCTGGCGAGGGCCCGGACTATAGAATGATGGCCGCACGCGCAGCGTGGGGAACCTCGGGCGCGTCAGCAATCGCTCCGAGCGGGGTAACCGGATGACGCGGCAAGAGCGCCAGGGCTGGATAATGGTCGCGAGCCTGTTCGTCACGCTGCTCGTCGTTTTCGGCGGCGGCTACAACACCTTCAGCGTCTTCTTCACCCCGCTCCTCAATCATTTCAAATGGGACCGCGCCAAGCTTTCGACGCTTCAGAGCGCGCTCGCGATTGCCGCGGGTTTCAGCACGCCGCTTATCGGATGGATGCTCGATCGGATCGAGGCGAGGGTCGTGATGGTCGCCGGCGCGGCGTGTGCGGGGCTGGCGTTAATCGGCGCCTCGCAGGCCCATTCCTACCCGTGGCTACTATGCTGCTACCTGCTGCTCGGAATCGGGATCGCGGGTGCGACGCTGCTGCCATGCTCGATGGTGGTGGCGAACTGGTTCGCGACACGGCGCGGAATCGCGATGGGGATCGCGCTGGCCGGCACTTCGGTCGGCGGGATGATCATGACGCTTGTCGCCGCGTACGCGATCGCGTGGAAGGGATGGCGCGCGGGATATCTCGCGCTCGGCCTTCCGATGCTGGTCGTGGTGATTCCGGTCGTGCTGCTGCTGGTTCGCACCCGGCCGCGGGGCGACGAGCCGCGCGCTTCGATGATGGATTCGATGATCGAAGAGACGAAGTCGCTGCCCGGCCTCGAAGTCGGCCCGGCGCTGAGAGCGCGCTCGTTCTGGATGATCTCGATTGCGCAGTTCTGTTTCTCATTCTCGGCCGCGGGCGCCGTCGCTCATCTGGTCACCTATCTTATCGGGGTCGGTTACGCGGCGACGCGCGCCGCACTGGTGATAAGCCTGGTGTTCGGTCTCACCTCGTTGGGAAAGCTCGCGATGGGTTCGTTTGCCGACCGGGTGAGCGGACGGATCGCGCTCTCGATCAATTTTCTTATCGCCTCGGCCGGGTTCCTGCTCGTGCTCGGCGCGGCCAGGATAGGAATCCTGCTCGCATTCGTAATCCTGTTCGGGCTGACGCTTGGAGCGCCGCTGGTCCTGATGCCGCTTTTGGTGGTGGAATCGCTCGGGCTTAAACGCTTCGGCACTGTTGCGGGGATGACCGGAGTATGCGGGACGATCGGCGCGGCGATAGGACCGATTGCCGCCGGGCATATCTACGACGTCAACCACAGCTACACCCACGCCTTCCTTATGTTCGTCGCGATGCTGCTGGTGGGAGCGCTTGCGACCTACCAATGCCTGCCGCTCGAGGTCGAACTGGCGCGCGGCGAAAACCCCGTCGCGGCAGAGGCGCGCGATGAAGTCGGCAGTGGGCTTTGAAGGTCTTGGGAGCTAGCGCACGGGCGGCTCGATCGCGAGGATCGAGCGTATCTTCGCGGGGACGTCGGGCGCGCTCACAACGTCGGTGATAATCGCGGCGGCGTCGGCTCCCGAGGCGAGCACGTCGGGCACGGTTGCCTCGGTGATTCCGCCGATCGCGACGATCGGAAGCTTAACCGCGGCGCGAACCTGCGCGAGATTCGATAGCCCCTTGCCCTGGCGGATATGCTTGAGTCCACCTTCGAACACCGGGCCGAAACCGATATAGTCGGCGCCGCCGGCTTCGGCCGCACGCGCCATCTCGACGGTCGAGGTCGATACCCCGATTATTTTTCCCGAGCCGAGCAGCTTTCTGCCGGCCTCGAGCGGGATGTCGTTCTGCCCGAGATGGACGCCGTCGGCCTCGGAAAGGATCGCGATATCCACGCGGTCATTGACGATGAAAATGGCGCCGTGGCGATGGCATAGCGCGGAAATCGCGCGCGCGTCGGCGAGAAAATCGCGCCCGGTTGCGTCCTTCAGCCGAAGCTGCATCACGCGAACGCCCGCTTCGAGCACCGTGGTGGCGAGCGCGACCGGACCGTGGCCGGCGAACGGATCGACTATCGCGTAAAAATGCGAGGGCAGTTTCATGGCTGACCGGGATAGCGGGTGAGGACGATTCCGTGATCGGTTATCTTCTTGCGAAGCGTGTTGCGGTTGAGCCCGAGTATCCGCGCCGCCTTGACCTGGTTGCCTCCGGCGCGCTTTAGCGCAAGCTCGATAAGCGGGCGCTCCAGTTCGGCGATCATCCGTTCGTAAAGGTCGCGCGGCTCCTCGTTCGATTTGTCCAGCCATGCGGCGATACGCTCGGAGATAAGCTCCTTGAGTTCGGCGCCGTTGCGCTCGGCGGTGCGTCCCGCACTGACCGGCGCCGCCTGATGAGGCTCGATGTCCTCGGCCTGGATCGTGGTGCCGGGGGCGAGCAGCGCCGCGCGCATCACGGTGTTTTCCAGCTCGCGCACGTTGCCCGGCCAGTCGTAGGATTTGAGGACAGCGGTCGCCTGGGGACTTAGCGCGTTGGCCCGCGCGCCCATCTCGCGCGCGGCGCGCGCGACGAAGTATTCGGCGAGTTCCGGGATATCCTCGCGCCGCTCGCGCAGCGGAGGCACGCGGATCGGGATGACGCGCAGCCGGAAATAGAGATCCTCGCGGAATTTCCGCTCGCGCACCGCTTCTTCGAGGTCGCGATTGGTCGCCGCGATCACTCGCGCGCCGAGTTTCAACGTCTCGGCGCCGCCGACCCGGCTGAACTCGCGTTCCTGGAGAGCGCGCAGCAGCTTGGGCTGAAGCTCGAGCGGCAGGTCGCCGATCTCGTCGAGGAACAGCGTGCCGGTCTCGGCAAGCTCGAATTTTCCGAGACGCCGCTCCGACGCTCCGGTGAACGAGCCGCGCTCGTGGCCGAAAAGCTCGCTTTCTAGCAGCCCGTGCGGGATAGCCGAGCAGTTGACCGCGACGAACGGCCCGCGCCATCGCGCCGACTTGAAATGGATCGCGCGCGCGATCAGTTCCTTGCCGGTTCCGCTCTCGCCCGAGATGAGCACGGTCGCGTCGTTAGTCACGACCCGGCCGATCAGTTTGTAAACTTCCTGCATCGCGGGGCTTCGGCCGATAACCTCGCCGCCGACCAGCTTGGGGCTGACTTCCTCTCGTATCCGATCGAGGTCGGCGGCCTGGCGCGCTATTTCGACGGCGCGCTTGACGGCGGCCGCCACCAGGTCGAGATTCGCGAACGGCTTGGTGAGGTAATCGTGCGCGCCGCGCTTCATTGCCTCGACCGCGTTGCTCATCGTGCTTGCCGCGGTGACGACCACGATCAGGGTGGGGATTCCCTCGGCCTTTGCGGTCGAGAGCACTTCGAGTCCGCCCGCGCCGGGCATGATGATGTCGAGGATGGCGACGTCGAAGCGCCCGGAGCGCAGCATCTCGAGCGCCGAGGCGCTGTCGGCGGCTTCCTCGACGGCGTAGCCCTCGGCTTCGAGCCGATGATGCAGAACGAGGCGGATAGAGCTGTCGTCGTCGGCAATCAGTACGGTAGCCGCGGACGCACCTCGTTCACCGGGGGTGAATGGCGGTTCTTTTTCGCGAGCGATCATGCTTTGGAACCGGGCGGCGCGTGGCGCCAACGTTCAATCGTAGCAGCAAATATTAGCATTCCGCGAGCCAGCGCAACGGCGCGGTCATATATTCACCGGCAGCGTTACCTTGAAGGTCATTCCCGGCACGCGGCCCTCGCTTTCGCCCGGTCCCGCACCGACGCCGCCGCGCTCGGCCCATAGCTTGCCCCCGTGGAGCGACACTATTCGCTGGCTCAGCACCAGCCCGAGCCCGCTGCCGGAAGCCTTGGTGGTGAAGAACGGCGTGAAAAGCTGGCGCGCCCGCTCTTCGGTCATCCCCGGTCCGCTGTCCGCGACCTCGACGCGCAGGAAGCGCAGCCGCTTGCCCTGCGCGGTCATCCGGAACTCGGTCTCCATCCGGGTCCGCAGCCGAATCGTGCCGCGCTGTTCCATCGCCTCGACTGCATTCCTGATGAGATTGACGAAGACCCGCTCGAGCGCGGCCTCGTCGCCCATCACCTCGGGAAGGCTTGGATCGAACTCCTGCTCGACGGTGATTCCGTTCGACGCTCTGGGATCGAGACCGGCGGTCTTGAGCGCCTGATGGAGCGTGCGATGGATATTGACGGGGCTTTGCCCGAGACGCTGCGGTCCGCTGACCGCGAGAACCTCCTCGACCAGAGTCGCGATACGGTTGACGCCGGCGAGGATAAGGTCGCAGTACTGGTGCGCCCGAGGCTCGCCGGGGTACATCGCGGCCAGCAGCTCGGCGGCGCCCTTGATACCGGTCAGCGGGTTTTTCACCTCATGGGCAAGCCCGGCGGGCGAGAGCCTGAGCACCGGCTCTTCGCCTTCGACGGCATGCCTGGCGCCTTTCTGATGGGAGAGGTCATGAAGAAGCACGGTTACGCCGGCGCTGCGCCCGCTGGCGGATTGTAGCGGGGCAATCTCGGCCCGAACCGAAACCGCGCGCGGACCGATATACAGAGTGGTCTCCGGGTCAGCCAATTCCTGACCGGTCTCCACGCACACCTTGAGCATCCGGTCGAACCAATCGTTCTGCCGAGAGAGGGTTTCGATGAGCCGGCGGTTGACCTGGGAGACGCCCAGGATGGTTGCGGCGGCGGCGTTGGCGGCCAGCGGCGAAAGGTCGGGGTCAAGGGCGATGACGGCGTCGCCCAGACTGTCCACGACATCGCGCCATAGCTTATTATCAGTGCGCTTCATTCGGCTGGGTCGAGCAAAAAAACCTTAATATCTGCGGCAATTCTCCGTCTTTGCTGGGAGTGGAACAAGGTCCGTTCAAAACTGTCACGGTGTTTATATAAGATTTTTTTAAGCGTTTCGACCCCGTTTCGGGTTGATCGGCTTCTCATTCGTCTATAGGGTGTCGAACTTGAGAGGCCCCCTAACCGGAGGACATGAGGAAGACCCGGACATCCACCGCCCTGCTTGCTGCCAGCATCCTGACCGCTTTCATTTTTACGGTTGCGAGTCTTGCGATTGCCGCGCAGGGGAACGACGCGAACAGGACGCTCGATCACGCCGTCGTCAATCCGTGGAGCCTGTATCCTTCAGCGAAGCCGCATCCTGCGCACGCTTGGCCCTTCGTTCAATCTCAGCCGCAAGCGGTGCCTCCGTTTCCGATTCTGCTCAATCACGCCGTCGAACGGTACGTCAATGCCTATTTGAACCAGCCGACCAGGCTGGAAGCCGCCTTCCAAAGAAGCGGGCCGTTCCTGCCCCGGATGGCGAAAATCCTCGAAAGTCACGGCGTTCCCTCGGATTTCGTCTATCTCGCCTTCGCCGAGAGCCTGTTTACCAAGCGAGGGCTCGGGCCGTGGCAATTTGACAGGGCTACCGCGCGCCGTTTCGGCCTGCGTATCAATCACTGGATCGACGAGCGGCGCGATCCGATCCTTTCGACCAAGGCTGCGGCTGAGTATCTCGCTCAATTGCACGACCAGGCTGACGACGACTGGCGGGTAGCCGTTGTTGCATGGAATCTGGGACCGGCTGCGCTTGGCCGGTACTGGGTGCTCGAAGGCAATGCCAATTATCGCAGATTCGTGAATCGGCTGCCCGACCGCACTCGTCAATTGCTGCAGCGCTTCATGGCCGTGGCATTTATCGCACACAATGCTCCGGCTTACGGAATAGACGTCAATTATTCCGACTCGGTCAATTACCAGGCTAAACGTATCAGGGGTGGTACTTCGCTCTTCACGATCGCGCGCAAGTATGACACCACCGTTTCCAAGTTGAGGAGCCTGAACCCCGCGATTCTCGAGGATCGCGTGCCTCCCTACGCGCGCGCCTATCCGGTTCGGCTGCCGCTGAAGCATCGCGTGGTCCAGCAGCACGCCGACGCAGGCGACCTCGCAACCCCGCTCCACTCCCGTCGCGAATTTTGATTTTTCCCGCGCTGTTCTAGTCCGCACGCAGGCGAGCTATCCTTTGGCTTGCTGATGATAAGCGCGGACGAAGCTCTTCGGA
>JAKAVX010000107.1 GCA_021827465.1 Deltaproteobacteria bacterium
CCTCGGCATCAAAACCGCGCTCCACGAAGCAAACACCGGGGTGGGTGTTGCCAACCGCTTCCTGGGCTCGATTGTGGACCGCGCCTATATCGGCTTCGAGTCCGCCGCGCGTGAATTCCCGCCCGGGCGGGCTCACTTCACGGGAAACCCGGTTCGCCCCGAGGTGCTGGCGCTCCTTCACGAAGCGCGCAAGGCTCCTGACCGGTCGCGGGCTGCGCGGATTCTCGTAACCGGAGGATCGCTCGGATCGGCTTTCCTCAATCTGAACGTGCCCGGGCTTATCGAACTCCTGGGCGCTGCGGGGCTTCGGGTCGAAGTGCGCCATCTGACTGGCCGCGGCCGGCGCGAAGATATGCCTGCGCTTTACCGGCGCGCGCGGGTCGAGGCCGTCGTGAGCGAATACGTGGAGGACATGACGCCCGCCTACCGATGGGCCGATTTCGCGATCACCTGCGCGGGGGCGGCCACGATGGCGGAGCTTGCGATCGCGGGGCTGCCCGCTCTGTTCGTTCCGATGCGCGTCGCCGCGCGAAACCATCAACTCGACAATGCGATCGCGTTCACCAATGAAGGCGGCGGATGGTACGTCGAGGAGCATCGATGGTCTCCGGAAGCGCTCGCCGATCGGATCGCGGCGCTGCTGAGCGACGGCGAGGCCTGGCGCGCCGCGTCGAGCGCGATGCGCCGGATGGCCCGGCCGTCGGCCGCGGACCTCATCGTCGCCGATTGCGAAGCGCTTCTCGGCGGCCAGCGTGCGGCGGCGTCGAACGGAGCCGCGGAGCCCGCGTCGGCGCCGCTCGCCGGCCGCTAATTCCCCTTTTCCAGTTTCTGCCAGTTCACCTTCCAGGCGCTGATCCGTTCGTCGGCGAAACCGTCGTGCCGGGACGCATTCGTGAAGATCGTGTCGTAGCGCCCGTTCAGGAAAAAGAGCCTGGCGAAGGTCGATTGTAGAAGACCAGGAGAGCCCAGCCGCGCGCGCGAGTTGGGAAGATCGATAAGCACGCCGAGACCGGGCCACTCAGTCGAGGGAAACGATACGTCGTGGAGCCGCTTCTGCCCGGCCACCACCATCAACTCCGGCGTCAGTTCGAGCCGGGCGGAATCGTGGCCGACCTTCGATACCACCAGCAGGCTCTGGTTCGGCGCGTCTGGCCGATAAATCACCTGCCTGACGACATACTTTTTTCCGACCTGCAGGTTGGCGTCGCACACGAGCGACGAATCCGGGGTCGTGTGGCACTGGAACCATCGGCTGTTGAGATCATTGAGCGTGGGCGCAAGGAAGCGGATTTTTTCCATCAGGGTGCGGACCGCGTTCGCTTCCTTGTATAGCTCGCGAGCCTTGTCCGGGGTGTAGCCGAACCGGGCGACCATGTCGGCGACCGCTTTGGCCTCGGGCAGCGGACGATCGAGTCTGAAGATGTACTCGCGGGTGAAGTCGCGGTTGGCCATCGGCCACCATCCGCTGAGCGTCGCCAGCTTGGAGTTCACGATCAGATAGGCGGGAGGCGCGGCGCAATGCGTCGAGCGCAGGATATCGGCGCGCTCGGCCGGGTCGAACTTCTGCGTTGCAAGATAGGCGTCGGCGTCGGCGCGATCGAGCTGCGTCAGGCGGCTGATGATCGCCGCGTCGCGAATCGGGCCCGCGCCGTAAGCTGCCAGCTTGCCCCATGCGCCCTCGCGTCCCTCGGGCAGCGGAGTCGAGTCGGAGCCGCAATCCAGCATCCGCAAAAGCCCGGCGCTTTGGCGATCGGTTGGAGCCGTGAGCACTCGCGCGATCCAGTACGGGATGTGCGTCGCCAGCGAGCCGCCGTCGGCGGTGGTGCGGCGCTCGGCGGCATATTCGCTCCAGTAGCCGTAGTCCCACCAGGTGGTAACGATAGAGTCGGGCGGCGACTGGCGGCGCACGTCATCGAAGGTTTTCCACCAGCCGGAGTTTATCGGCGGAACATAGTTGAACGTGGTTTCGTATCCCGCCCGCGCGGGCAGGATTAACACTGAGGCCAGCGCCGCAAACACTACAGGGCGTACCGCCTGCTCGGCGCGCGGACGGTTGAGCCGATGCAACTGGCCCGCGAGCCATTGATAAAGCCTGCCCATCGCGACGCCGAACGCAATTCCGAACGGCGCCGCCAGCAGCATCACGAAGCGCAAGCCCTGATACGACAGGAAAAGACTTGCGAGGAACCAGATGCCGATGATCAAGCCCGCGCCCAAATCAGCCGCCGGCTCGGCACTCACCAGGTCCACGACCAGCGCGGCGGCGATCGGCAAAGTGAGGAGCGCGAGCAGCATGAACCGCCCGGGATTGCCGGTCAGCAGATACCAGTAGATGTAGTTGCCGACGAGCAGGATGGCGTAGTGACGCATCTGCCATCCGCGCCGCGGAACGAGCAGCAGGAGCAGCCCAAGCCAGCTCGCGAAGAACGGAACCTGCCCGCTCATGAAGTTAGCGATGCCGGTCAGGTTGTAGGTCTTGAGTTCCGCAACCGTCGAGAACACGTTCGGGAAAAGGTTCAAGGCTTTGGCGGCGCCGGAATGATGTGGGCTGAAAGCCTGCCGTAGCAGTGTCGACGGAACGGCGAAATATGATTTTCCACCCGCGATCGCCACGCATGCCGCCGCTGCGACGTAAAAGACCGCGATAACCGTCGCCGCGCGCCGAAGCCGGATTAGGCCGCTCGCGCGATTCATGTATCGGTCGATAACCGCGCGCACCGACTCCATTCCGAGGTTGGCGGCCATCGCGAACAGCACCACGCCGTAAGCCATCGGCCATCCCGACCAGGTCGCGGCATGAAGGCCGACAAAGATTCCCGCCGCGATCGCGCAGGCGATTTGTCGGCGCGGCCGCTCGGCGATAATCGCCTCGATCGCGGCCCAGGCCACCAACAGCGGCAGCACGATGTTCCATACGTCGTTGTCGCTGGAGAGGCTGCGCTTAAGGAACAGCGGGTTGATTCCGATAATGATCGCCGCCGACAGACCGCCGAGATTGCCCGCCAGACGCCGCCCGATCGCGAAGGCGGGAAATACGCCAAGAAGACCGATAATGACCGGCACCAGGAATGAACTCGACGCCAGCGGATAGCCGGGCCGAAGGAAAGTCATCAGGCGCTCGACCGCTACGATCGCGGTGATATGGAGCGAGCGGGCGTAGATATTGACGCGGCCGACGGGCGCGTTGGCGTGAGTGTCGATACAACGGCCGTCTCGAATCGTGTCGCAGGTGGTTCCGGTGCGTAGATAGTTTCGCGCCATCCGAAGCCAGTGATAACTATCGTAGCCGCCCAGGAAGACGTGCCGCACCCCGTCCTTGCCCACGTATGTAAGCTCGGAGCGAAGCTTCGCGCCGGTCGCATCACGCTCTGCCTGGAACTGCGCCGCGTTCGTCTTGACCCATTGCCGAAGTTCTGCGGCCACCAGGCGCTCGCCCTGGGCCGGCGCCGTTCCCGCGGGCAATGCGGCCGCCATTTGCCTCGCATGCCTGACCAGAACGATCCGCTTCGCGTATTCCGTGGTCCCGCCTAGCGAAAGCGGCAGCATCCTGATCCATCCGACCACGACGAGACTCGCGAGCACCAGTGCCCAATGAACTGCCGGCTCGTCGCCTATCCATCGGCCCAACCAGCGCTTCGAATCATCAGCGCCCGGATGGCGATTCAACGGCTCGGCGAGGGTTTGCGACGTTACTTTGTGCTTGGTCGGCTTCACAAAACCGGATGCCCTGGCAGTTGTGGGGCGTTTCGGACGCAATTAGTTGGATGGTTCATAGAAGCGGGAGCGTCAGGCTGTCAACGGCCCCGCGCAAGCATCGCGGAAAGCGCTTCCGGGAACGGCTCTTCCTGGACGGAAGACCGGCCGCGCCATTTCGCAAAAAGGGCGGACCCGCGATTGCAAGTCCGCCCTTTGGAAAACAGAGCTGGCGGTTTCAGGGGACCGGGATTACAGGACAAACCGATTGGCTGACGTCCTTGGTTTCGAATTCAGGAGTTATGTCGATGCAGGAAGTGTCTTCGGTTTCGTTCTCGGCGGTCTCGTTCTCCGAGGGAAAACGCAGAGATCCCATCGTGATCGTGAGTGACGCGTTTCCGCCCGACTCGAACGCGCACAGGCTTCCGTTGCCCTCGAGATGGAAGTACGCCTCGGTCCCGGTGTCGGGAACCGTGACCTCCATCGACACGCTCGACCCCAGAATTCTTCTACCGGGCGTAACGTACGGAACAAAGATGGTGCCGGCGACGTTGCCCTCGAAGGTGTAAATCGTCTTGTTCGGATTGCTGTGTACCATGAAGGAGTTACCGGGCAACTCCGCAACAAAAGTTCCGGCTGGATTCGGGTTCGACGCGAGGGAATCGCATGATGCCGGAGCGAGTTTGACCGAAATCGGCTCGCTCGAAAGGTCGGTGCCGAAGTCGTTGTCGTCGAGGTTCAGTTTCGCGTTGAGATCGAACGAGTCGAGAAATTCCGAGGCATCAACGCAGCTTACCACGGAATCCGTGGAATTCGAGGCAGTCGTGTTTCCGCCTCCGCCGGAGAAGTAATTGAGAATCCCAAGGTCGCCCCGGCACGCGGTGGCGGTTTCGTGAGTGATCTCACTGTGGGCGCTGGCAATGTCGAAGTCCGAAGATGCGGCGGACACTGCCGGGACGCCAAAGCGATTTCTGATGCCGAGAGAAACGACGGCGACGGCCACGGATGCCGCCAGGAACATAGGCGCGAGTTTCTTTATGCTTTTCATGGGTTTCTTTTGCTACAAGGCAGCCTTGATGGTACCTGATGAAGTTTGATTACCTACGGACGCTTTTCAAGGCCGCCAGTTTCCTGAACGGGAACAAGAAAGTCAAACTCTTCTTCGCCGACAAATTGACGCAGACCTAGCCTTTCCCGACGGAAAGCGCGCTGAGATAATCAGGCTCGCGGGCGAATCTGTAGCCGATGTGCACGGTTACGGCTCATGCCCCGGGGTGGCGCTCGAAGAATGTTCAAACCGGTTGGCCTGCGCGTTCAATGGGCAATCCTGATGGCTGGCGACGCCGCGATCGCCTCGCTTGCCACATGCGCCGCATTCGCCGCCCGGCGTCCGATGCCGCCGCCGGCTCACTTCATTGCCGCCGCGCTTTTCTTCGTCGTTCTCTGGGTCGCTGCGATCTTCCTGCTCGATCTCTATCGGATCGAGCGCCCGCTCCCGAGCGAGGGCCAGCTCGTGTTCACCGTGATAGGGACGGCGAGCGTGGTCGGGATCGGAGCTGCGGTTGCAGGAGTTGTCATCCCCGGCCTCGATCTCGGGCGGCGCTTCGATATCGCCTACCTGGGCGTCGGCGGATTCGTTCTTCTGCTGTGGCGGATATGGATGGAGGACGCTTTCTTGCGCCGGATCGACCTGGGCGTGATGATCGCCGGCAAGGACGATTACGCCAAGCTGATAGCGCACGAGGTCGCGCGCCGCAGACATATCGGCTACCGGCTGATCGGCTTCCTTGAGCATTCGCCCGACGCGACGGCGCTTTCCAACGGTCGCGTTTGGGACGGCGCGACGCTTTACCAGGCCGGCTCGCTCGAGTTCTTGGTCGAAGTGCCCGGGCTCAGGAGCCTCGTGATGGCGGATGACACGCGCGCGCAGTTCGCCGCTCAGGACGTGCGCTATGCCCAACGGCACGGAATCAAGGTTGCCGATTACGACTCGTTCTACGAACGGCTGACGGGGCGGCTCAACGTTTCGGCGCTTCGAAAAGCGCTACAGGCGCCGGCGCCTGGATTTGCGTGGCCGCGATGGCACGCAGTGTTCAAGCGGTTCGTCGACCTGGTTGCGACGTCATTGATAGGCCTTGCCGCGCTGCCGGTCGCGCTCGTGGCCGCGCTTGCGATCAAGCTCGACTCGCCGGGTCCCATCTTCTATGCACAGGAGCGCGTCGGGGTGGACGGCAGGACTTTCCGTCTCTACAAGTTCCGCTCGATGCGCATGAGCGGCAAGGATGACGCCGGGTCGACCTGGACGCGAGCCCATGATTCGCGCGTCACCCGGGTCGGGCGTTTCATCAGAAGGCGTCATATCGACGAACTGCCGCAACTGCTCAACGTGCTTAGGGGTGAAATGAGCCTGGTCGGGCCTCGGCCCCAGCATCCGAGTTGGGTCGAGCGGTTGGAGCGCGAGTTGCCGCTTTATAGCTTCCGCCATCTGGTCAAGCCGGGAGTCACCGGATGGGCGCAGGTCTGCTGCGGGTACGGCTCCACCGTGCGCGATCATACCGAGATGGCGTGCTACGACCTTTACTATCTGAAGAACTGGTCGCCCGCTTTCGACATGCAGATACTGCTGCAAACCGCAAAGGTGGTGTTCTTCGGCCGCGGAAGCCATTGAGCGCCGCGCCTTGCGCGGGCTTTTCAGAAAGCAAAGCCGCTTCGAGCCGCGCGCTTTCCCGATAGCTCCGGGGTTTTGCCTGTGGCGCATCATCTTGCGTACCCTTGACGCATGGACACCGCCAGCATCCGGTCCCGCGTGAACACGCTTTGGGACGAATCGATCCTCGCCGAGCTCAAGGAATACATCCGCATCCCGAACAAGTCGGTCGCCTTTGATCCCGACTGGCGAACTCACGGCCACATGGACCTGGTCGTCGAGCGGTTTTCGCGATGGGCCCGCGCGCAGCAACTGCGTGGCATGACGGTCGAGGTCGTCAGGCTCGAAGGACGCACCCCGCTCATTTTCATCGAGATTCCCGGCGATTCCGACGAGGCCATCCTCCTCTACGGGCATCTCGACAAGCAGCCCGAGATGGCCGGATGGCGCGACGGACTCGATCCCTGGCAGCCGGTGCTCGAAGGTGACCGCCTCTACGGGCGCGGAGCCGCCGACGACGGTTACGCCCTGTTCGCATGCATGGGCGCGCTCGGCGCGCTTCAGGTCGAAGGGATTCCGCACGCGCGATGTGTCGTCGTGATCGAGGCGTGCGAGGAGAGCGGCAGTTTCGACCTGCCCGCCTATATCGACCATCTTGCCCCGCGCATCGGCCAGGCCAATCTGGTGATCGCGCTCGACTCGGGATGCGGCAACTACGAGCAGCTATGGTCCACCACGTCGCTGCGCGGGCTGGCGGGCGGAACGCTCACGGTCACGGTGCTGACCGAGGGCGTACACTCGGGCGCGGCCGGCGGCGTGGTGCCGGAGAGTTTTCGAATCGCGCGCGCCCTCTTGGATCGAATCGAAGACAGCGTGACCGGCCGGATATTGCCGGCGGAATTTCACGTTGCAATACCGCTCGCGCGTCTCGAACAGGCCCAAGCCGCGGCCTCGACGCTGGGCGGCGCGATACGCGAGTTTCCTTTCGCTGGCTCGACGCATCCGGTCACGGACGAAGCCATCGAGCTTGTCCTGAACCGCACCTGGCGGCCCGCGCTTGCGATTATCGGCGCCGACGGACTGCCTCCGGCCGCCAATGCGGGCAACGTTCTGCGCCCGATGACGGCCCTCAAGCTGTCGCTCAGGCTTCCGCCCACCTGCGACGCAAAGGCGGCGTCGAGAAAGCTCAAAAAGATACTGGAGAGCGATCCACCCAACGGCGCGCAAGTAAGCTTCGCGCCGAACTGGGGCGCCGACGGATGGGACGCGCCCCCGACTGCTCCGTGGCTCGAGCGCGCGCTCGACGAGGCGTCGCGCGCCTATTTCGGAAAACCCGCCGCCTACATGGGCGAGGGCGGGACGATCCCGTTCATGGCGATGCTCGGCGAGCGTTTTCCCGAGGCGCAGTTCCTGATAACCGGCGTGCTCGGTCCCGGTTCAAACGCGCAC
>JAKAVX010000108.1 GCA_021827465.1 Deltaproteobacteria bacterium
CTAGAGTATCGCGAGATAGCCGAGGCGCTCGGATGCTCCGAGGACAGCGTGCGGGCGAATGTTTACCAGGCGGTAAAAAAACTCAAATCGCTCCGGTAACGAAGATGGATTTCGAAAAGGAATTGAGAGAGTTCCCCGCCGGCGGCTCCGGCGACGAAAGCACGCTCGACTCGGCGCTTGCCGAGGGTCGGCGGCGGCTTTCACGCGCGCTCAAGCGAGTCGCGCGTCCGCGCGCGAGAATCGGCGAAATCGATACGCCGGTCGGGCCGCTGTTCGTCGCCGAGAGTGATCGCGGAATCGTGGTGGTGCGATTCGTTGACGGCGTCGGCCTCGACCGCGAACTGCATGCGCTGCGCGCCGAGTTCGACCTGGTCGAGAATCGCGCGGCGGTAAACGAAATCGGCGACGAGATACGGCGCCATCTGGCGGGCGACAATTCCGCGCTCGCCCATCGGATCGATCTCACCCTCGTGCCGAGCGAGTTCCAGCAACGCACGTTGCGCGCGCTCATCCGGATTCCCGCCGGCTCGGTGACGACCTATAGCGCGCTCGCCGAGGCGGTCGGCGCTCCCGACGCGCAGCGCGCGATCGGCAACACGATGGCGTCGAATCCGGTGCCGATCTACGTGCCGTGCCATCGGGTGATCCGCTCCGACGGATCGATCGGGAATTACGGCGGCGGAGTGGCGCGAAAGCTCGCGCTTCTCCGGGCGGAGGGCTTTCGCATAGACGACGCGCTCAAGCTTTCCGAGAGCGTCGTTCTGGGGCATCGCGGGACCCGGATTTTCTGCCGGCCGGGATGCCCGGCAGCACGCCGCGCGAAGCCCGGCAAAACGCTGATGGTCGCAGATTCGTCGCTGGCGCGGGGTATGGGAATGCGTCCGTGCAAAATCTGCCGGCCGCCGTAGTAGCTGCGCGAACGACGGGCGTGCATCGCGGGCGCACGCCCGTCGCCACCGCGACTCGGGACTAACCGAACCTATTCCGTCGCCTGCGAGGGCGGCGGCGCCGTCTCCTGCATCTGCTGCAGTTGTTGGATTTGGCGCCGCTGCATCTCGAGCTGCTGCTGCTGTTGCTGGATCTGCGTCTGCGTCTGCTGGTTGGCGACGTCCTGGTTCTGCATCTGGTTGCCGACCGCAAAGCCGGTGATACCACCGAGCGCGCCGCCGATTGCCGCTCCCGCGGCCGGGCTTCCGGTTGCGGCGCCGATAATGGCGCCCGCGCCGGCACCCAGTGCGGCGCCGCCAAGGGTGCCTTTCTCACGGGTGGACAAGGGTTGGCCTGCGCATCCGGCAAGCGTCAAGAGACCAGCCATCAGGAGTCCCAGAGCTGCAACCTTACGTTTGGACATTACTGTCCCTCCGCGGCAAGCATCGGATTACTCAGTTCCCTGCTGCTGTTGAAGTTGCTGGATTTGCCTCCGCTGCTGCTCGAGTTGCTGCTGTTGTTGTTGCACTTGCTGCTGGGTCTGCTGTTGGGCGGATTCCTGCGACTGCATCTGGCTGCCGACCGCAAAGCCGCCTACACCACCGAGCGCTCCACCGATTGCCGCTCCCGCGGCCGGGCTACCGGTTGCGGCGCCGACCAGAGCTCCGGCACCGGCTCCGAGCGCGGCGCCGCCCATGGTGGTCTTTTCACGCGTCGAGAGCGGTTGCCCACTGCATCCGGCCAGCAGCAGAAACCCTGCTGCAATCAGAACTACGAAACTTCCGTACCTGCGTTTCGCCATTCGCTGTCCTCCCTGTCAGGTGAGTCAGGGAGAAACCCGGCACTCTCGGAGCACGGAGCGCGGCGCTTAACGGATTCAGGTAGCGGGATGGCTCCGCGTGCTTATTCGGTCTCGCCCTGCTGCTGCAACTGCTGAATCTGTTGCCGCTGCTGCTCTAGCTGCTGCTGTTGCTGCTGGATCTGCTGCTGGGTCTGCTGGTTGGCGGTCTCCTGATTCTGCATCTCGTTGCCGACCGCAAAGCCGCCGAGACCGCCTATAGCGCCGCCGATAGCCGCACCCGCGCCGGGCGCTCCGACCGCCGCGCCGATTATCGCACCGGTGGCCGCTCCGATACCGGCGCCGCCAAGCGTACCTTTCTCACGAGTGGAGAGCGGTTGCCCCGAGCATCCCGCCAACAGTAACGTCACAGCGACCGCCAGAGCGGCTGCGGCTATAGAGTTCCTGCGCCTCCCGCCTGTCTCTTGCGCTTCCATCCCTTTCCCCTGTCCTCCAAAAATCATGTTCTGTGTTCTCGTCCTTCCGTCCACCCTACTTCAACGCAGCACTCCCAAACGTGAAAAGAAGCACGTTTCGTGCCCGCTCATTCGGTGAAAAAAAATTGCAGGCTCGATCAAGCGCCTTCCAGTTCCTATCAGGAGTTTTCTACCTTCTCGGATACCGATCAACCCGTTTGACGCACGACCAAGCGCGGGCGTTCGGTTTATCTATGCTATTGTAGTATAAGCGCGCGCGCGCCGTATGCCACCCTCAGAGGCGATCCCAAGGCAAACGCTTGGGCAATGCAATACAATTCATCCCGCGCGCAATTAGGCTCGCCCCGCATCACCATCCGATTACCTGCGCCGCCATCACCGGCGCCAACTGGCCGCGCGGATCGCATCCGCCGCAGAGGACGCCGCTCGCCGGGTTCAACGCGACCGCCAACACATGTCCCTCGGACCACGATGGTCGAAGCTCGATTTTGTGGCCGCGTGAGCCAAGCTCAGCAATCGCCGCTTCATCGAGGCGGCTTTCGACCCTCAGCAGGCCCGGACGCGTCCCGTGCGGATGGAAAGTCGAAGGAAAATGGGCGGTGGAAAACTTGGGCGCCTCGATTGCCTCCTGCAGGTTCATGCCGAAATCGACCACATTCAGAAAAAATTGCAGCGTCCACTGATCCTGCTGGTCCCCGCCCGGCGTGCCGAAAGCGACGCGCGATCCGTCGGAGCGGATTGCCAGCGAAGGCGTTAGCGTCGTGCGCGGACGCTTGCCCGGCGCAAGCGCGTTCGGATGGCGTTCGTCGAGATAGAAAGTCTGCATCCGGGAGCCGAGCGGAAAGCCGAGTTCGGGGATTACCGGCGAACTGGGAATCCATCCGCCGCTCGCGGTTATCGCGGCCATGTTGCCCGTGCGATCCGCGGCGCAAACGTGGACCGTTCCAGCGCCCCATCCGCGACCTTCGCGCGGCGCGGGCCCGAGCGCCTTCGTCGCGACCGGATCTCCCGGCCGGTGCTCCATCGAGGCGCGGTGCATGTCGATCAGCTCGCGGCGAAGCCCGGCGTATTCCTTCGAGAGCAATCCCTTCAGCGGCACGTCGACGAACTCGGGATCGGCGTAATAGGCCTCGCGATCGGCGAAGGCGAGCTTCGCCGCCTCGACCACGGCATGGACGTAATCGGCGGAGTTATGCCCCATCGAGCGCAGATCGAATCCCTCGAGCAGTCGAAGCTGCTGCAGGAAGACCGGACCCTGCGACCACGGTCCGCACTTGAAGACCGCAACTCCCCGATAATCCACCGTGACCGGTGTCTCGATTCGGGTCGTAAACGAGGCGAGATCGGAAGCTTCGAGGAGTCCGCCATGGGCGGCGGACCAGCCCACGATATCGCGCGCTATATCGCCACGATAAAAACGCGCGCGCGCCGCATCGAGCGCGCCTTGACGGCCGCGATTTCCCGCGCCTGCCTCGGCGTCGAGGAGACGGCGAAAGAACCTCGCAAGAGCCGGGTTGCGCACGATGTCACCCGCTCTTGGGACTTCTCCGCCGGGCATGTAAACCTCCGCCGTGGACGGCCATTCGTTGCGGAATTTCTCGGCAAAGTGCCGAATCGAAGCGCCCGCTCCCGCCATCTGGCCTTCGCCGAGCAAAGCCTCCTCGCCCGCAAGCCCGACGTGGACGGGAAAGCCTTCTTCAGCAATTGCCAGCGCCGGCTCAAGCACCTCGGCGAGCGATTTGGTGCCGAACTCGGCGAGCGCCGTAACCAGCGAGTCGAGCGCGGCAGGCACCCCGGCGGCGAGCAGTCCGTGATGCGGCACCAGGCTCATCCCGAGCGAGCGGTAATGTTCGATAGTGGCACGGGCAGGCGCCGTCATGTTGCCATTCAGCACCACGACGCGTTGCTCCCGTGCATCATAGACGAGCATCGGGGCCTCACCGCCGATCGTGTGCATGTGAGGATTGACCGCCCCTTCGACGAACGTGGCGGCCACCGCCGCGTCGATAGCGTTGCCGCCCCGGGCGAAAATCCGCGCTCCGGCCGCGGCTGACAGGTAATGCTCGGTGGCGATCATGGCCTCGCGGCCCATTACCATCGGGTACCAGGTTGGCATTGCGCAAACCTCGGGTGAAGCGCGGCTCGAGATCGGAACCTGTGCGGCGCCCCGGAGATGATCGAAGGTGACACAAAATCGTATGCGGTGTGAACTATTTGGGCGGCATCTTCCATTAAACAGGCATTACCGCCCGGGCAGGAAAATTGTGAGCCCGGCGCTCAGATGTAGCCAAAACGACCGGAAAACTTGCGTTTTGCGATTTTACACGGCCGAAATCAACTTTTCGTAGCCCCCTCTAAATATCAGGCGCGAGGCTTGCTAGAATAGGCGGTGTGGGGAGAGGTGGCCGCTTCGGTCATAGGGCGGGCCGAGGCTGCCAGGAAGGGGGTTCTGGCATATGACTGATACTCATGGAATCGAAGAAGTCATCGGAAGGCGATGCCGCTTGCTCAAACCGGTGCGCGACCATGAAGGGCGTACCCGCTTCGAGGAGCAGCCAACGATCCTGCGCCGCATTACCAACCTCGACCGCAACATGTATCTCGTTCGCTTCGGCGACGGCGCGACGACCTTCCTTTTCCCGGACGAAGTGAGCATCGAATAGGTCTCACGCGTCCGGACGCACGCGCTCGATGCGCGATTAATTTCCCTTCGAGCCGCGCAGGCTCGGGACGAGGCTGTCAGCTTTTGGCCGCGCCGACTCCGCCGCCGGTCTCCTCGAGGAATTCACGCGCCTGGTAAAGCGCCGCTATCGTCTTCGCGTCGACGATCTCGCCGCGACGGACCATCCTGAGGGCCTCGGCGAAGGGACGCCTTTCAACCCGGATCACCTCGTCGAAATCCTGGCTGCCGACCGCCAAATCCAGCTCCCGGGCGAGAAAAAGCTCGATCCGTTCGTCGCAGAAGCTCGGCACGGTCACGATAGCTCCCAGATGGTCCCATCGGCGGCCGGAAAGGCCCGCTTCTTCGGCAAGCTCGCGCTGCGCGCACTGGATCGGAGTCTCGTCGTCATGCCTGACGCCTGCCGGTATCTCCCAGACGTATCCGCCGATTGCGTGCCGGTACTGGCTGAGCAGCGCGATATTGCCGTTGTTGTCCAGCGCGACGATCGCGCTTGCGCCCGGATGCCTGATGACGGCGAGATCCACCTCGGCGCCGTTCGGCAGGACCGTGTGCTCGACACCGAAGTCCACGACCCCGAGCTTCAAAATCCGCCGCCTGGTGGAAGCCATGAGGTAAAGATCGATGGAGGCGGGGCTTAGCGCAAGCGTGGCCGCGCCGATTGCCGCCATCGCCTTGATGCGCAAGTATTTTGACTGTTGAACCGCCCTGGGAAACGCCGAGGTCCGCTATGGCACGAGTGGTGATTCCGGTCTATTTCGATTACGCCTCGACCCTCTGCTACATCGCATGGAAAATCGTCAGCGAACTGGAGGGCGAACTCGATTTCGAAGCGCTATGGAAGGGCGTTCCGATCTCGATGCGCGATCCGAAGACCAGGGCCGGTCGCGAGTTGGGCCCGCGCGAGCATGAGAAAGTGATGATGGTCGCGGCGGAAACCGGCGTGCCGGTTGCGCCGCCGCCGCGATGGCTCGCGTCGGAAGCCGCACTGGAAGGTGCTGAACTCGCCCGCAAGGCGCAAGTCTTCGCCGCCTACCATTCGGCGGTCTTTCAGTCCGCCTTCGAGGACAGGCTCGATATCGGCAGTTCCGAGGTGCTGGCCGCTATAGCGGAAAAGGCCGGGATGGAACCGCGGCGGTTCCTTGCCGATGTCGAGGCGCACACGATGGCGCCGAGAATCGTCGAATACAAGCGCGAAGCCGACCAGTTCTCCGCGCTCGGCTATCCGACCTTCATGCTCGGCGATTTCCCGCTGACCGGCATCCAGCCGATCGCCACGATGCGCCTTCTGTTCGAGCGCTACATCCTGAGGCGCGAGCAGGAGCCCGGCAACTAGCGCGACAGGAACACCGGGCAGGGCGAATTGCGCAGCACGTATTCGGTCGTCGAGCCGAGCACCATCTCGATTATCCGGCTGTGGCCGTAAGCTCCGATGAACAGCAAGTCGGCCTCGTATTCGGTCAGAAAGCGGATAATCTCCTCGTTGGCATGGCCGGCGAGCAGCTTGAACTGGGCGGCGGGTTTGTACGGCTCGAAGTAGGCGCGCGCCTGGTCGAGAGTGCGCTCGCCGAGCGCGGGATCGCGCGCGACGGTAACGACCATGATTGGAACCCCGAGGGTCGAGGCGAAATCGGCCGCCGCCCTCATCGCGCGCGAGGCGCGTTCGCTCCCGTCGTAGGCCAGCACCGGGCGAGTTATCTCACGAAACTTCATCGGCGAGATGAAAACCGGGCGCGGGCACTTGCGCGCGACGCTCTCCGCCGTGGAGCCGAGCAGTCCGGTGGAGAAGCGCTCGTGGACGCCGCGATGGCCGATCATGACGAGGTCGGCCGACTTGGCGCGCTCGCAGATCTGGTTGGCGACGATTCCCATGTCGAGTACCGTCTCGGCCGTCAACTTCTCGCGTCTGGCCGCCTCGGCGAACTCTTCGAGCACCTCCTTGCCGCGCTGGGTGAGCACGTCGCGCATCTTGGAGGAAAAGTCGAGATACGGTTCAAGTCCGAGCGAGCCTGAGATATCATGGAAAAACGAGCCCTCGATCGAGACGATGTCAACGACGTGCAGCCCGATCAGGCTCGCGTCAAGCTTGTGCGCGAGGTGAAAAGCGTAAGCCTGCGCGTTGCGCGAGTGCTCGGAGGTATCGATGCCGACCAGGATCTTCTTAATCACCGGCTTCTTCCCAGTTGTGAAGTCCGCGATATCATGGCGCCGGGTCGAGCCTCAAGAGGGGTGGCGTAATGAACGAGCATAGCCATTCGCGGCTTGAACGCCTGCTCGACGAACTGGTCGAGATCGCGAAACGAGCCGGCCTGAAGGTCCGGCGCGAAAAACTTCTGCGCGAGGTCGGTTACCGCGCGCGCGGAGGCGCATGCCGTTTGCGCGAGCAGGACCTCGTTATCGTCGACCGCGACCAGCCGCCCCAGGAGCAGTTGGAAATTATCGCCGAAGCGCTCAAGGGGCGCGACCTCGAAACCATGTACCTTTCCCCTGCCGCCCGTCGTATTATTCAGGCTGGCTCAGAGCTGGCCTAGGAGCAACAGATGGCGCGCCCCGCAGAACCCATGGCGGCGGGTCGCACGGTCGTGGAGCACGCAAGCCGTACCGACACGCAGCGCCAGATGGAGCTGTTTCACACGCGGGTGAAACAACGTGGGCTTAAGTCCACCGCGCAGCGCGACGATATCGCGCGGGTTTTTTTCGAAATCGGCCACCATATCAGCGCCGAGGAACTTTACGCCGAAGTCAAAAAAATCAGCCCGCACGTGGGCTACGCCACCATCTGGCGCTGC
>JAKAVX010000109.1 GCA_021827465.1 Deltaproteobacteria bacterium
GAATAGAGGGTAACTGCCCCCAGCCCTCGCCACCGCGCAAACGCAGCTCTGCGTGCCGCGCCCCGCGCATCCAGTCCCCCTTTTGCGGCGCGATAATGATCCGCGCCGCTTTCGCCGCGTGAACCCTGCGCGTCAGTCCATATGCTTTCTGAGGAACGTCGGGATATCCAGTTGCTCCTCGCCGTCGATCAGCCGCTCGGGTTCGATCTTCTCGTCGAGCGAGGGATTCTCGCCACGGCGCTTGAAGGCCGGGATATCGAGCGTGCTGTCGTCAATCAGCAAGCCGAGGCGTCTGATCGGCTTGTTCGGAGGAAAAGTTCGCGCCGAGGCAGGCTGAGCGGGAGCCTTTATCTCCGAAGCGTCGACCGGACGGGTCGAGGCCGCGGCGATCGGCGTGGTGATCGGCGTTCCGGAAGGCGAATATTTCTCAGCCCGATCGACGTCGCCGAAGCCGGTCGCGATAACCGTGACGCGGATCTCGTCGTCGAGGCGCTCGTCGATAACGGCGCCCATGATGATATTCGCTTCCTCGTGGGCTTCCTCGTGAATCAGGCTCGCCGCTTCGTTCACTTCGTACAGCGACATGTCGGGTCCGCCGGTGAAGTTGATGAGCAGTCCGCGCGCGCCCTTTATCGAAACGTCCTCGAGCAGCGGGCTCGAGATGGCGCGCTGGGCGGCCTCGATGGCGCGATTCTCGCCCGAGCCGCTCGCCGCTCCCATCATCGCCATGCCCATCTCGGCCATGATCGAGCGCACGTCGGCGAAATCCAGATTGATGAGCCCGTGAACCGTCACCAGTTCCGAGATTCCGCGCACGGCCTGGAGCAGAACGTCGTCGGCTTTCTGGAACGCCTCGCGCAGCGACATGTTGCGGCTCGCGACGGAAAGCAGGCGCTGGTTGGGAATCGTGATCAGCGTATCGACGGCGGCCTTGAGCTCGCGGAGCCCGGATTCGGCTTGCGCCATCCGCTTGCTGCCCTCGAACTGAAACGGCTTGGTCACGACGCCGACGGTGAGCGCACCAATCTCACGCGCGATCCGCGCGATGACCGGAGCGGAGCCGGTTCCGGTGCCGCCGCCCATCCCGGCGGTGACGAACACCATCTCCGCGCCGGACAACAGCTCGCGCAGGCGCTCTTCGTCCTCGAGCGCGGCCTTGCATCCGATTTCGGGGTTTCCGCCGGTGCCGCGGCCTCGCGTAATAGTCTGTCCAATCTGGACGCGCAGCGGCGCCTGGTTGTTCTGCAGCGCCTGCGCGTCGGTATTGACCGCGACGAAGTCGACGTTGCGCACGCCGGCCACGATCATGTGATTGACCGCGTTGCCGCCGCACCCTCCGGCGCCGATCACCTTTATGCGCGCTCCTGGGTCGGGGTTTCCCACCAACTCAATCATCGCAAGACCTCCTCCACCACTCCGGCGGACCTGCCGCCTTGTCCCGGCGGTTCATCCGCGGTGCTAAAAAAAATCTCTTACCCAATCCGTTAATCGGGAACGCAGGCGCCCCCATCGGCCGAAATGGCCGGACACATTTCCAACACCACGCGATTGTCCCAGATAGAGCAGCAATCCTGCCGCAGTGGTGTACATCGGTTTCATCAGTTCCTCGGGCATGCCTTTCAGATTGATCGGCAGCCCGCGGCGCACGGGGAGCCTGAAGATCCGTTCGGCAAGCTCCTGCGTGCCTTCGAGCAGCGAACTCCCGCCGACCAGCACCACGCCCGAGGCGAGGCTGTCGGCGACGCCCGAACGGACGATTTCGCGCTGCGCGAGCGAGAAAATCTCTTCCATGCGCGGCTCGATTATCTCGGCGAGGATGCGGCGCGCGATCACCTTGGGCTCGCGCCCGCCCACACCGGGCACCTGGACGGTCTCGTCGCGGCGAACCACGAGCCCGGTCGCCACGCCGTAATCGATCTTGAGCTTTTCGGCGTCGGTGGCCGGCGTCCTGAGTCCCGCGGCGACGTCGTTGGTGATGTGATTGCCACCAAGCGGAAGCACCGCGGTATGCATCACGGCGCCCTGATGGAAGACGATGATATCGGTGGTGCCGCCGCCGATATCGATCAGCGCGACACCGAGTTCGCGCTCTTCGGGAAACAGCGCCGCCTCGGCCGACGCGAGCGGCTCGAACACCATGTCCGAGGGGGTGATTCCGGCGCGCTCGCAGCATTTGACGAGGTTCTGCCCGTAGCTCTGCGCCGCAGTCACGATATGGATTCGGGCTTCGAGCCGCACTCCGGCCATCCCGACCGGATCGCGCACGCCTTCCTGGTCGTCGACCGCGAACTGCTGCGGCAGGATGTGCAGCACCTGGCGGTCGAGCGGGATTGCGACCGCGCGCGCCGCGTCGATCACGCGCTCGATATCGCGCGCGCCGACCTCGCCGCCGCGCACCGCGACGATCCCGTGGCTGTTGAGCCCGCGGATGTGCGCGCCGGCCACTCCGGCCGCGACGGTGCCGATCCGCACGCCCGAGGTCCGTTCCGCTTCCTGCACCGCGGCCTTTATCGATTCGACCGTCGCCTCGATATTGACGACGATTCCCTTGCGAAGGCCGGTGCACGGAGCCACGCCGTGCCCGAGCAGCGCAAGTTCGCTCTCGGCGCCGCCCTCGGCCACAAGCGCGCAGACCTTGCTCGTCCCGACATCAAGTCCGGCCAGGAGATTTCTCATCGGATGAGCGGCTCCCTTACGCGTTCGACCTCGGCGATCCTGCGACGCGAATCGCTATCCACGGCCTTTGCGCGCGCAATGCCACCGTGCCGCGCAAGGCGCTTGAGATTCGTATTGAGCCGGAGCACCGCGAGCCCCGGCGTCGTCATGTCGACCATCGCAACCAGCGCTTCCCTGTCCCGCCATCGGTTGAGCACTTCGGCGGCGCGTCCGATCTCGACCGGCTCGCGCCTGAGGTCGATACGGATTTCGGTGCGCATCCGGTCGAGGAACAGCGCGGCGGTTCCGTCGCTCGAAACGTGCATCTCGGAGACAAGTTTGGAAAGACCGGCCTCGGCGCGCACCATTATCGCCGCGTAACGCACCAGCTCGGCGGGCGGAGCGTTCTCCACCGCGGAACCGCTCAGAATCGGAATATCCGGCTGGGACGCGGGAGAAACGGGCCCTACCAGGCCCTGCTCGGCGGAAAGCGTGTAGAAGCCGTCGGAGCGCTCGACCAGCGCGACGGGAAGAAACCGGGAAGCGCCGCCGGACGCAAGCCGCGGCCTGATATGGCCGTCGTAGCGCGCGAAACGCGCCGGAACGATATCCTGACCCACGTAACCTGCGAGCGCGCCGAGCGGGGCCACTTCATCGCGCGCGCGTTCCTTCCAGTGCCGAACCGCAAGCGCGGCCCGCGCGAGCATCGCCCTGCCCGGTCCGCTGAACCCGGTCATCATCCCGAGCACAAAGAACGCGCACAGCAGAAGCCCCGCCAAACGAGGACTCCACTGCGATCCGTTCTTTCGCTTGCGTTGTCTTACCGCCACCGCCTCACCACCGCCTCATTACGCTACCACTCGCCGACCAGCCTGACCTCCGGTTCGAGCGTCACTCCGCTCATGCGCCTGACCCGTTCGCGCGCCGTTTCCATAAGCGCGCGGACTTGCGCGGCGGTCGCGCCGCCCGGGTTGACGATAAAATTCGCGTGCTGCTCGGAGAACATCGCATTGCCCTCGCGCACGCCTTTGAGTCCTGCCTGTTCGAGCAGCCGTCCCGCGAAGCCGCCGGCCGGATTCTTGAATATCGAGCCGGCGTTGGGCACTCCGCGCGGCTGACGCACCGCGCGCTTTGCGCGAAATTCGAGCATCCGCGCGCGCAGACTCTCGCGGTCTCCCGGCTTCAACTCGAAATCGACGCGCGTGATCGTGAATCCCCGGGGAAGCTCGGTGCGCCGGTAGGCGAATCCAACTTCCTCTGGCGAAAGCTCGCGCATCTCGCCCGCGCTCGCCACGCCGCGCACACGGGTTACGACCCGCGACATCTCTCCGCCGAAAGCTCCCGCGTTCATCACCAGCCCGCCGCCGACCGAGCCGGGAATCCCTTCGGCGAATTCGAGTCCTTCGAGCCCGCGATTGACGACAGTCTCGACCAGAGAGCCCAGGTCGGCCGCGGCGCCCGCCGAGACTTTGCATCCGTCGATTTCGATTCCGCCGAGTCCTTCGCCCAGCCTGACGACCAGGCCGCGTATCCCACGATCGCTGACCAGCAGATTCGTGCCCGAGCCGAGACAAAACACGGCAGCGCCGCATCGATCCGCCCCCGCGATCGCGAAGCTGAGATCCTCTTCGGTTTCCACCGTGAGCAGCAGATCGGCGGGACCGCCGATCCTGAACGAGGTGAACGCGGCGAGCGGCCAGTTGAGGCAAAGCCGCTCTCCGAAGCGCTCTCCGAGTTCGCGCTCAAGTAGATTCATGAGGCTTCGCACCCGCCGCGAGAGCGGCCATCAGCTCCTCGCCGAACCTGTAAACGTCGCCCGCGCCGAGCGTCACGACGAGATCGCCGGGCACGGTTTCCGCGGCGAGCCGGAACGCCGGATAGCGCTCGTCGCCAAGATAGTGAACCTCAAGATGCCCCCGCTTGAGCATCGCTTCGTACAACCGGCGCGACGAAACATCCGCAATCGGATCCTCGCCGGCAGGATAGATGTCCATCAGGTAGACCACGTCGGCGTCATCGAAAGCCGACAGGAATTCGTCGAAGAGATCGCGCAGCCGGGTGTAGCGATGCGGCTGGAAGACGGCGACCGTGCGCCGGCGAAAGGCCGCGCGCGCCGCCGCAAGCGTGGCCTTCACTTCCTCGGGATGATGCGCGTAATCGTCAACGACGATACGCCCGCCCGCTTCACCCTTGACCTCGAAGCGGCGATGGATTCCCGAGAACTTGCCGAGCGCCTGAGCGGCGTCCTTGAACTCGATACCGAGTTCGAGCGCGACGGCGATCGCGGCGAGCGAATTGAGCGCGACATGACGTCCGGGCGTCGGCACCGAAACCGTGCCCATCGTCTCGCCCTTTCGGATCACGTCGAAGCGCGTTGAGAGACCGTCGATTTCGACCTGAGTGGCGCGCAGTTCCGCATCGGGAGCGAAGCCGTAGGTGACGACAGGTTTTCTGACCGAGCCGAGAAGCCCGCGCACGTTCGCGCTGTCGATTCCCAAAACCGCGCGACCGTAAAACGGCACCCGGTTGATGAAGTTCAGAAACGCATCCCTGACCCGGTCGATCGAGCCGTAATGGTCGAGGTGTTCGGCGTCGATATTGGTGACGACCGCGATCGTCGGCACGAGCAAAAGGAACGAGGCGTCGCTCTCATCCGCCTCGGCAACCATGAAGTCGCCGCGCCCGAGGCGCACGTTGGTTCCGCGCGCGCGCAGATTTCCGCCCACCGCGACGGTCGGGTCGAGGCCGGCTTCCTCCATGACGAGGCCGACGAGCCCGGTCGTGGTGGTCTTTCCGTGAGTTCCCGCAACCGCCACTCCGACCTTCGCCATCCGGAGCAACTCGCCGAGCATCTCGGCGCGCGGGATAACCGGGATCTTCAGTTCGCGCGCATGGCTGACCTCGGGATTGGAGAATCTTACCGCCGACGAAATCACCACCGCGTCGAGCTCAGACGTCACGTGCGAGCGATGATGCCCGACGCTGATTTCGGCGCCGAGCGAGGCGAGCCGGCGAGTCGTCGCGCTCTCCTTGAGGTCGCAGCCGCTCACCGCAAAACCGAGCCTGAGGCAAAGTTCCGCGATTCCGCTCATTCCCGCGCCGCCGATACCGATGAAATGAAGCCGGCGCTCGCGAGTCAGAAGCGTGGATGTGAGCGGACCCGTCATGCCGCGGCCCTCCGCTCGGCGAGCTCAAAGCAGACACGCGCGATATCGCGGGCCGCGTTCGGCTTCGCCGCCTGATGCGTCTTTTGGCCCATCGTGGACAAAGCGGCCGAATCGGAACTGATGCGTTCTAATTCGCGCGCGAGATTCTGTGGCAAAAGGTCGTCGTCCTGGACAATCACTGCACCGCCAAGGCGCTCTATCACGTGCGCATTGTGCTCCTGCTGACGGTCCTGATGGAACGGATACGGAACGAAGATGGCAGGACGGGCGGCGAGCGCGATCTCCGTGACCGCCATAGCGCCGGCGCGCGCAATCACGAGGTCGGCTCCTTTAAGAGCACCCGCGATATCATCTATAAACGGAGCAACTTCCGCCTTGAGCGGAAGACTCCGGTATCCGGCCCTTACCAACTCCTCATCCGCCTCCCCAGTCTGGTGGACGACGGCCAAATTTATAACATGATTTGCACAGATTTTGAAAGCTTCCAGTACACCAATATTGAGTCGATGGGCGCCGCTTGACCCTCCTAAAACAAGGATTTGAATTGGACCCTCGATTTTGGGACGGGGTGCCGGGTCGAAGACGAACCGTACCGGATTACCGGTTGTGACAACCTTTGACGCGTTAAAGGCAGAGGCTGTCTCCTCGAAACCGACGCAGATCTTCCGGGCGAATCGCGACAGCATCCGATTCGACAGACCCGGACGCGTGTTCTGTTCCATTAAAACAAGCGGTATTCGCCCAAGGATGGCGGCGACCCCTATCGGTGCGGAGGCGTAACCGCCGGCGCACACGACCACGTCGGGTTTGACCCGGGCGGTAAGCGAGCGCGCCAGGGCAACGGCGCGCGCAAATTCCACGAGCGACTTGATCCGCGAGCCAAGCCCGCGCCCGCGAAGCCCGTGCACATGGAAAAGTTCGTAACGGTAGCCGCTCGCGGGAAGCCATCGCGCCTCGAGGCCGGTCGAGGTGCCGACGTAGAGAACTTCGGTTTCGGGGCGTTCGCGCGTCATCTCCTCTCCGAGCGCGACTGCGGGAAACAGATGCCCTCCGGTGCCGCCGCCTGCGATTATCACTTTCATCTGACCGCCGGGCGGCGCCCGAGCGCGAGCAGCACTCCGAGCGTCGCCATCGCCATAACGATTGCGCTTCCACCGTAGCTCACGAACGGGAGCGGCAGTCCCTTGGTCGGGACAAGCCCGACCACGACCGCGATATTGATCAGCGATTGCAGGGTGAGCAGCGCGGTAAGACCAACGGCGAGAAGGCTTGCGAAGGGATCGGGCTCGTCATGCGCGATACGCATGCCGCGGAAAAGTATCACGCAGAAAAGCACCATCACGAAGGCCGCGCCGACAATTCCGAATTCCTCGCCGATCACGGCGAACACGAAATCGGTCTGCGCCTGCGGCAGGTAGAACATCTTCTGATGGCCCGCGCCGAGTCCGACGCCCCATCCACCGCCCGCGCCGAGCGCGATGAACGACTGGATGAGCTGAAAGCCCGCTCCGCGCGCGGTCTGCCAGGGGTCGAGAAACGCGGTCAGGCGGCGCATCCGGTACGATCTCGCGGTGGCCTCGACTGCAAGGGCGAGCAGCGCGATTCCGCCGGTGGCGCCGAGATGCTTGAGCCGCGCGCCGGCCGTGTACAGGATCGCGAACACGATAAACGCGATCATCACCGTGCTTCCGAAGTCGGGCTGTTTGAGCGTAAGCAGCGCAACCGGCCCAACGATCACGAAAACCGGGAGCGGCCCGGACTCGAAGTTGTCCATCCGGTTCTGGCGGCGGCTCAGGAAATCGGCGAGAAAAAAGACAAG
>JAKAVX010000110.1 GCA_021827465.1 Deltaproteobacteria bacterium
TATTAAGAAGAATCAGGACCTGAAGATCCATGGGAATAGTCGTCGATCGCGAAGCGTTTCTGAGCAGCCTCTCGCTCGTCCAGGGAATCGTCGAGCGGCGCAACACGGTGCCGATTCTTGGCCACGTGCTGATCGAGCCCGCCGATGGCAGCATCAAGCTAAGCGCCACCGATCTCGAAGTCGGAATCAGCACGGAAGTCGCGTGCAAGTCCGCCGACGACAAGAGCCTGACGCTCAATGCTCGCAAGCTTTTCGAAATCGTGCGCGAAACCGAAAGCGAGCAGGTCTCGATTTCGCCGCTCGAAAAGGACTGGATCGAGCTCAAATGCGGACGTGCGCGGTTCAAGATGATGGGTCTGGATCCGCGGAGCTTTCCCGCGATGCCGAGCCAGTCGGCGCGAAAGGGAGCAGAGGCGCCCAAGCGCGGCGGGGTCAAGGTTTCGCTTACGATCGCGGCAGGTGTTCTGGCCGGGATGATCGACAAGACCATCTTTGCGGTCAGTCCCGATGAGGCGCGCTACAATCTGAGCGGCGTTTTCCTGGAAGCATGCGAGCCGGGCAAGGCGCGGATGGTCGCGACCGACGGCCATCGGCTCTCGCTGATCGATCGCCAGGTTTCCGGTTTTGCGATGGAAGGCGGAGTGATTATCCCGCGCAAGGGACTCGGCGAGCTTAGAAAACTGCTCGACCAGGGGGGAGACGCCGAAGTCACCCTACTGCTCGACGGCCAGCTTGCCTCACTGAAGCGCGGCGCGACCGAAGTCTCGATGCGCCTGGTGGAAGGAGAATTTCCCGACTATCGCGGGGTTGTTCCGAAGCAGAGCAAGCACGCGATTTCGGTCAAGCGTGACGAGCTGCTCGCGGCGATAAAGCGGGCCGAGATTTTTTCCAACGAACGCTATCACGGCGTGAAGCTCGCGCTATCGAGTGGCGCGCTCACGATCTCATCGACCAGTCCCGAGATGGGCGAAGCGACCGAAACGCTCGATATCGATTACAATGGCGAGGAGTTCGCTATCGGCTTCAACGCTTCGTACGTCCTGCAAGTTCTTGGTGTTATTCCGGCCGAGAGCGAAGTAACGCTGGGATTGAGCGACGAAGTAAGTCCGGGCGTCATTCACTCGCCTTCCGACAGTGCGTTTACGTACGTCGTGATGCCGATGCGGCTGTAGTTCGATCGGCTGCGGCGTTCAGGCTGGTGGTAAGCCCGACGCCGCTTCATGCTCCGGACTGTCAGGCAAAACTTTCGCCAGCACCACTTTGTTTCCCTGATCGTGGCGGCTTTCCCACGGATACGACTGCTCGGCCATTAAAATTCTGGTTGGAGCGCCGACCGTAGCGAGATCCTTGCGGCGCACGATTATCCACTTGACGGTTCCTGCCCGAACCGCGCGCATCAAATCCTTTTCCCGTACGAATTCGGGAACCGGCCTCGGCGGATCGATGTAGAAGAGACTTTCCTGAGTCTTGTAAAACGCGAGTCCCGGAGGATTGCGTCCGAAGCGTTTCACGATAGCCGCGGCGAACGACTTCTCGGGACGCCACGCATCGGCTGCCGGCATCACCACCAGGAAGATGTAAATCATCGTAAGATAGGCGCTGAGAGCCATGGAAAACACGACGCGGCTCGGACGCATCCGTGCAACCGCGTAGATGACCGTCCCGGCACTAATCGCCCAGAAAATTCCAAACAATATCCGGTCCGGAGCGTCGGGTAATTTTGCGAGCGCGCCCGGAAGAATCCACGACGGCGGGATCATCATGACAAAGCCGAGCACGACGATGACGGCGAAGATCCCGTATCCGGCAACGAACATCCGCCGCGTCCACGCCGACAGCTCGTGTAGCGATTCAACCGTCAGCAGCCGCCCCACCAGGATCGCGCCGGCAGGAAGTATCGGCAGGATGTAATAGCTGCGGCGCGATCCGGACAATGTGAAGAAGATGAACGTGGACCAGAAAAAAATCAGCCCGAACCGGTCCGCACGCGCGTGATCGGCGACGCCGATATGGCGCCGGTAATGAGTATGAGCCAGCGCCGCCGGCAGCATCAGGGACCACGGCGCCATCAGCGCGAACGTCACATAGAAATAAATGTAAATCGGCCCGCGATGGTCGAACGGATGGAAGAATCGGATGACGTTCTCGCGGAAGACCATGTACAGGCCCGCGTCGGAATGCATCATCTTCTGCGAAATCTGAAACGGAACGACATAGATCGCGAGTCCGAGCGCCATCGCGACCGGCGTACGCCAATTGAACAGCCATCGGTTGCGCTCGGCGGCCCATCTGACGCGCGAGCCGATCGATCCCTCCAGGAATCCGCGGCCGAACTCGGCCCATCCGTCGGAAAGCGTCGCATACGAGCCGATCACCATGATCGGCAACACGAATCCGAGCAGGCCCTTCATCTGCGAGGTGGCCGCCATCACCAGCCAGAGCGCCACCACAGACCATCCGTTGGGCTTGCGCTCGTACCTGAAAAAGAGCGCCAGCGCGGCCAGCTCGCCGGTTATCGTCTCGACGTCGGCCGACGCCGTGCGTGAGAAGAAAACGAAACTGAAACTAGTGGCAAGGATGATGCCGGCGATGACCGCCGTGCGCGGGTCGTAGAGGCGTTTGACGAGAATAATCAGAAGCGCGACCCCGATCAGGCCTGCGATCGCGCAGGGCAGTCGCGCGGCCGCTTCGTTCATCCCGCCTGTTACCCAGGTCGATACGACCACCAGCCAATAGCTGCCGAGCGGTTTATCGTAATAAAGGCGTCCATCCAGGGTAGGCCAGAAATAATTGCCCGTTCTGATCATCTCGCGCGCAATCTCGGCCCATCGATACTCCGAGGACCAGAGAGCGCGCGTGCCGAGGCGAAGGAAAAAAAGAATCGCGGTGAGCCCGAGCACGGCCAACGCCCCGATTCGCCATGTTGAAGCTTGTTCGCGATTGTCCGCCCGGGACGGTGAAGTAGATTCGATCCGATCTGCACTCATCGATACGCGGCCTTTCGGGAAGCGACGAGGGTTGAGAATTCTTCCGCGAGCCGCCGGCCATAAGTGTCTGTGTTAAGGTTGATGCTTGCAAGCCGCATGGAAGCCCACCATCCCCCGTGCTAGCGTCAAGCCCGTTCGATAGCAGGCGTCTTTCATCAGGCGCCGGATTCTTCCGCCCACGGCAAAATCGGCGTTTCAATGAGCGAGCACGACACACGGCACGATCGCAAACCCAACCGTCTCATCAACGAGCAAAGCCCGTACCTGCGGCAGCACGCCTATAACCCTGTCGACTGGTATCCGTGGGGCGAAGAGGCGCTGGCGCGCTCTCGTACGGAGAACAAGCCCATTCTGATCTCGATCGGTTACTCGGCCTGCCATTGGTGCCATGTGATGGAGCGCGAGTCGTTCGAGGATACGGCGATCGCGCGGCTTATCAACGAGAACTTCGTGCCGATCAAGGTCGATCGCGAGGAGCGCCCGGACCTCGACCAGATTTACATGGAAGCAGTTCAGATGATGACCGGGCGGGGCGGATGGCCGCTCAACATGTTTCTCACGCCCGAGGGCAAGCCGTTCTGGGGCGGCACCTATTTTCCGCCGACGGACAGGCAGGGGATGCCGGGGTTTGCGCGGGTGCTGACCGCGGTGGCCGACGCGTATCGACGCGGCGCGCACGAAGTGCAGCACAACGCCGAGCGGCTCGCCGAAGCGCTCGGGGCGATGGCCGACTTTTCACCGGTTGCGGACGCGCTCGCGCGTGACTTGCCGGTGGACGCGGCGCGCGCGCTCGGGCGCGCCTATGACAGCGTGCACGGCGGGCTCGGCCAGGCGCCGAAGTTCCCGAACAGTTTCGTTTTTTCGCTCTTTCTGCGCGTCTACGACGCCGACGACGACATCGGCTTTGCCGACATGGTGCGCGATACGCTCGTCAAGATGGCCAAAGGCGGAATCTACGATCAGCTCGGCGGCGGATTCCATCGCTACAGCGTGGACGAGCGATGGCTGGTGCCGCACTTCGAAAAGATGCTCTACGACAACGCGCTGCTTGCGCGTCTTTACCTCGACGCGGCGCGCGCGCTCGGCGAGCCGGAGTTTCTTCGGATCGCGGGCGAGACGCTCGACTACGTGCTGCGCGAGATGACCAGTCCCGACGGCGGCTTCTATTCGACCCAGGACGCCGACAGCGAGGGCGAAGAGGGCAAGTTCTTCGTATGGACGCCCACGGAAGCGCGCGAAGTGCTTGGTGAGGAACTCGCCCCGATCGTGGAGCGCTACTTCGACGTGACCGAGGAGGGCAACTTCGACGGCAAGAGCATTCTGCATCGCACGATCGACCTCGAGGAGGCGGCGCGGATGTTCGATCGCCCGCCCGAGGAACTCGACGGCGCCCTCGCCACGATTCGTGAAAAGCTTTTCGCCGCGCGCGAGCTACGGGTTCATCCGGGACGCGACGAGAAGATTCTCGCGGCGTGGAACGGGATGATGATCTCCGCGTTTGCCGAAGGCTACCGCGCGCTGCACGAGCAGCGATACCTCGACGCCGCGGAAAAGGCAGCTCGGTTTGCGATGTCCGTGCTGTGGGACGGTCGCGCGCTAAGGCGCGCCTGCAAGGACGGGGTAGCGCGTTTCAACGCCTACCTGGAAGATTACGCGCTGCTCTGCGGCTCGATGCTCGACGTGTACGCGGCGACCCTCGATCAGTGCTATCTCGCGCACGCGCGGACGCTCGCCTCTGTGATGATCGAGCGGTTTCTCGACGAGGAGCGAGGCGGGTTCTTCTTTACGTCGAATGATCATGAGACCCTTATCGCGCGCTCCAAGCCCGCCTTCGACGGCTCGACACCCTCGGGCAACAGCGCGGCGGTTCATGCGCTGCTCAGACTTCACGCTTACACCGGCGACGAGCGATATTTTCGCGAGGCCGAGCGCACGCTCAAGCTGTTCGGCGAAAGCATGACGCAACAGCCGTTCGGCTTTGCGCACATGCTCGAGGCGCTCGACCGCTACATGCGCGGGCCGACCGAGATCGTTCTGGTGGGCGACCGCCGGTCGGCGGAATTCACCGAATGGGTCGAGCGGCTCGGACTCATCTACGTCCCGAATCTTGCGCTCTACGCGATCGATCCCGCCGAACCCGAAAGCGGATTCGTTCCCGAGCAGGTGCGCGGAAAATCGCAGGTTGACGGCCGGCTGACCGCCTACGTATGCCGCGAGCGTGTATGCTCGACGCCGCTTACCTCGTTCAAAGACCTTCAGGATGAAATGAACGGCTGATTCGCGGCGTTCTTTGCCAGCGTGGCGCGCGCTAAGGGCTGCGGCGCTACGGGTACCCATGGGCGTCGTCTGCCCGTGCGAAAGCCGGTAGAATTTCAGCTCAAGTGCCCGTGCAGCCACAGCATACCGAGGCGCCCAGTCCGGCGGGCGGAGAAGCCGCCGCAACGGACGGAGCGGTTTCGGCCGCCATCCGCGTGTATTCACGGGAGCATCCGTATCCGCCCCAGGTGGAGAATCGGCGCCCCAGGGGTAGCGCGCGTCCATTGCGCGTCGTGGCGTTCAACGCGCGCGGCGGGGTGCATTTCGCGGGAATTCTGGACTGTCTCAGGCGCGAGCCGCTTGCCTCGGCCGCGATCGTGCTGCTGTGCGAGGTCGATTTCGAGACCCGTCGCTCGCGCGGACGGCGGGTTGCGGCTGAGCTCGCAAACCATCTCGGGATGAGCGTCGGCTATGTTCCGGAATTCGGCCTTGTCGCTCCGACCGGCGAGCCGCGGGCCTATCTCGGCAACGCAATCCTGTCGGCTTATCCGATCGAGGACGTCGCGACCATCGGCCTTCCCGCGCCGGTCAAGAGAACATTCGCGAGAATCAAGCCGCTTAGAGCGGTCGGCGGACCGGCGGCGCTGAGCGCGACGATCGAGGTCGGACGTGAACGGCTCCAGGTCTGCGTCGCCCATCTGGACAGCCGATGCGCTCCGGGCGGAAGGGCGTTTCAGATGGAAGCCCTGACCGCGAACCTTCCCGGCACCGGGCGTGCGATCATCGGAGGCGATCTGAACACGACCACCACCGAATTGCACACGTCGAAGGCGGCGCTCAAGTTCCCGTTCCAGATGCTGCTTCATCCGGGCCGGTTTCGCGTGGCCGAGCGCTACGAGCCGTTGTTCGGGCGGCTTCGGGAAGCGGGGTTCGAAGTCGGCGGCGCGAACGTGCCGACCGATCCGACCTTCACTTTCAGCCGCTTCATCCCGCCTATAGTGCGTCCCCGGCTCGACTGGATAGCGCTTCGCGGAATCGAGCCGGTTGCGGGCTCGGCCAGGGTGGTTCCGGCGCGTACGTCGGTATTCGCAGGGCGCGTTTCCGACCACGACTTCATCGCGGTCGATCTCAATCTGTAAAAGCGCGCTCCTTGAGCGAGGGCCGTGGCGGCCTCGGGCGAGCCACGTGGCCGCCGCGAGCTAAATCTCCGGCACCGGGAGCGGACCGCGCACCCTTTCGTAAGAGGCCGCGACGCGCAGCACGGTTGTCTCGTCGAATGGCCGTCCGATTAGCTGCATCGAGAGCGGAAGACCCCGGTCGGAAAGCCCGGTCGGAATCGCGAGCGCGGGCTGGCCGGTGCAATCGAACGGCGCGGTGAAGCGCAGGATGTCGCGTATCGGGTCTGCTTCCGACGCTTCCTGCTCGAACAATGGTCCTGCGCCGATCGGCGGCGCCTCGACGGCGCTGGTCGGCGCGGCAAGCACGTCATGGTCTGCGAGCGCTGCCAGCGCCTCGGCGAGCATCCGCGCGCGCGCCCGCTGGGCGCGCACGTAAGCGACCCCGCTCACAAGCATTCCTGCTTCGAGCAGGCGGCGGACGTCCTCGCCGTAGTCGGCGGGCCGCTCACGCATCCATCGCTCGTGATATTCGAGCGCGTCGGTGTAGATCACAACGCCGTTTATCACCGTGGCCAGCGCCAGCGACGGTATCGAGACTTCGTCTACCGAAGCGCCGAGCGAAGCGAGTTGCTTCAGCGCCGCGCTGAACGAGCGCGAGACCTGGTCCGAGAGGCCCTCGTTCAGCCCGCGGATAACGCCGATTCGCATTCCCTTCACGCCGCTTTCAAGTCCGGCCGTGTAGTCGGGCACCGGCTCGCGGCTCGAGGTCGAGTCGTTTGGGTCGTGCCCCGCGATAACTCCGAGCATCAGTGCGGCGTCGCGGACGTTTCGCGTGATCGGACCCACGTGGTCCATCGTGTACGATAGCGGGATAACGCCATGTCGGCTTACGCGCGAATACGTGGGCTTTACCCCAACGCATCCGCATAGCGCGGCGGGGATACGGATGGAGCCGCCAGTGTCGCTGCCGATTGTTGCGGCGGCCGAGCGGGCGACGATGGCCGCCGCCGACCCGCCGCTCGAACCGCCGGGAATACGGTCGAGCGAATAGGGATTACGGACGAATCCCCAATGCGGATTCGAGGAAGTGACGCCGTAGGCGAACTCGTGCAGATTGAGCTTGCCGAGAAGGACTGCGCCAGCGGCCTCGAGTCTGGTCCATACGGTTGCGTCGTAATCCGGGCGAAAGTCGGCGAGGATTTTAGAGCCCCCGGTGGTCCGAATTCCCCGGGTATA
>JAKAVX010000111.1 GCA_021827465.1 Deltaproteobacteria bacterium
TTCCTCAGCCGTCCGGCGATGTGCGACGTTTGATTGCGGATCACAGCCGGCGGGATTCCGGCTTGTGCGCGCAAGTGCACCGCTCCCATCTCAGGATCCGTTTTCTCGAACCGCCATGCGCACGAGCGGGTGAACTCGACGCGCTTGCCATCAGATGCGCCTTGACTGCCCGGGTCGGCAACGGGCAGGGCCCTTTTGATTGCCGGCATCGGGCATCGGATAGTGTTTCGCATTAACATTCGGCAGGCTTGGACCTGCGTGCACTCTGGACCTGGAGGTCGGTGATGATGTTCACCGGAAAGGGCAAACAGCTCACCATCTTCGTTGGCGAAACGGACCTTTACCATCACAAGGCGCTGTACACGGCGATTATCGAGCTGCTGCGGCGCGAGGGATGCAGCGGCGCAACCGCGATCCGCGGGGTCGCGGGTTTCGGCGCGTCTTCGGTGATTCATACGGCGGCCATCCTTCGCATGTCGATGGATCTGCCGATAGTGATTACCGTCGTGGATCGGCCCGAGCGGGTCGAGCGCGTCATCGATCCTCTGCGCGAGATGGCACCGCACGCTTTGATCATCGTTCAGGACGTGGACGTGGTGCAGTCGGGCGCGCCCCTCAAGGAAGGGCTGCCCGACGTGAAAGTTGCCGAGGTGATGCGGCACGAGGTCGCGTCTGTGCGGCCTGACAGCCCGATCACCGCGGTCATCGAACTACTCCTAGACAAGGACTTCACCGCCGTGCCGGTGACCGACGAGCAAGGCAGAGTGGCCGGGATGGTAAGTGACAGCGACCTGCTGACGCGAGGCGGAATGAACGTGACCCTGAGCCTAAAGCGCGCGGCTGATCCCGAGTTCGTTCGCGAGCTGCATGAATCGCTGGAAAATCCAAAGCGCAAAGTGTCGGAGGTGATGACGCGCGAAGTTGTGACGATTGGTCCCGAAGCGGTTCTCGGCCAGGCTGCGAAGCTGATGGTCGAAAAGCACCTCAAGAGGCTGCCGGTCGTCGATCGTGAGGGTAAGCTTATTGGGATCCTGGGCCGTCTCGATGTCCTGAACACGATTGCAGCGGTTCACCTGCCCGAATGGCATCCGGAGGCTCATCCGGCGGGCCAGCAGGCGGCCGTTGGCGATGTGATGACGCGCGAGGTGCCAACGGTGCACGAATCGGCAACCGTCGAAGAAATGTTCGAGATGCTGGTGTCGTCGGCCCACAAGCGCGTCGTCGTGGTCGACGACCAGCGCCGCGTGGTTGGGATTATCGCCGACTCGGACCTGATTTCGCGCGTGAGCCGTGAAAGCTGGCCGGGCGTCGTCGAGCTGCTGAGAGCGAGGATTCCCATAACCAGGATAAGCGGCGAGGCGCGCAGGCATCTGCAGAAGCTGCGGGCCAAGTCAGTCAAGGAGCTGATGACGCGCGAGGTGATAACCGTGCACGAGAAGATGCCGGTTGCAAGCGCGCTTGCGCTTTCGGCGGAGAAGCGCGTCAAGCGGCTTCCGGTGGTGGACGACAAGGGCAGGCTGCTCGGAATTGTCGGAAGAACGGAGATGATGCGGGCGCTGCTCAGTCGAAACCAGGAGGGGAAGGGCGTCTAGAGTGGCGGCGGTTCTTCTGGTTGCGTTGGGCGGCGGGATCGGATCGGCGGCACGGTATTTGGTTGGAGGTTGGTTTGCCGGCCGTTTCGGTCCCGCCTTTCCTTATGGCACTTTCGTGATCAATGTCACGGGAAGCTTCATCATCGGATTTTTCCTGGCGTTCGCCGAGGAGCGGATATCACTCAGCCCGTACTGGCGCCTTTTCTTTGCTGTCGGCGTCGTAGGCGGCTACACGACATTTTCAACTTTTGAGTACGAATCGGTTCGCTTGCTTCAGGACGGAGAGTTGCTGCTGGGAGCGCTCTACATGGTCGGAAGCGTGTTGGCGGGCGCGTTCAGCGCGGTTGCCGGTATCGCGCTCGGCAGATGGATCTGACGCCGCTGACCCTCCGTGGGTTGACTCGAGAGACGGGCCTGTTAAACTTCGTGCCATATCTGGTGATGGGGTTCACCACGATAACCGCCCTTTCCTGAGCAGGGCTGATAACCCCTACCGAGGCGCAAGCCGGTAGGGGTTGCTTTGTTCGGTTTCCCTACCTGGTAGTTCGGCTTCTTTCACTGCTTCGCCGACTGCGGCGACGCAGAGCGATCGCGCCTCCTGAGAACAGGTCTGCTGAACGATGGTGCGGTCAATCGTATTCAACCTGCTGCAGGTGCTGTTCGTGGTGGCGCTCGCACCGCTTGTGTCGGGCGTGTCGTCGCGCCTGAAAGAGGTCGTACAGTCGCGGCGCGGGCCCAGCATCTTCCAGCCCTATCGCGATCTTCGCAAGCTGTTCCACAAGGACGAGGTAGTGTCGGAAAACGCTTCCTGGATTTTCCGGCTAACTCCCTATGTTGTATTTATAGTGCCGATTTTCGTCGCCACGCTGATTCCGGTATTGACGAACTATCCTCTTTTCTTCGCGTTCATGGGCGACATGCTGGGCGGCGGTTTTGTGCTGGCGCTCGGCGGATTTTTCGCCGCCCTTGCGGCGGTCGACACGGCCAACCCTTATGGCGCTATGGGGGCGAGCCGAACCCGCATGGTCGGCTTCCTGGCGGAGCCGGTCTTCATGATCGTGTTCTTCACGGTGTCATTCATCGCGGGCTCGACGATACCCTATATCGTCCAGCAGCACTGGACGACCTTCTCAGAGTTCTTCGCGGCGTCTCACGTCCTGTTGGTGATCGCCTTCGTGATGCTGATTCTGGCCGAGGCCGGACGGATCCCGGTTGACAACCCCACAGGCCACTTCGAACTGGCCATGATCGACGAATCAAAAACCCTTGAGTACTCGGGCGGTGGCATGGCCCTGATGAAATGGGGTGCCCAGATGAAGCTGCTGGTGCTGATGTGCATTCTGCTCAACGTGCTGGTAACCCCGTGGGGACTTGCGGCCGGGAACAGTGTGACGGATGTACTTTTGGCCGCGCCGCTTATTCTGCTGAAGGTGGGACTCTTCATCCTCGTGTTGGTTGTAATTGAATCGTCGTTGGCAAAGCTGCGGCTGTTTCGGATCGGCGAATTTCTGGGCGCCGCGTTCGTAACGTCGGTGGTTGCGATGATCGCCGGGCTGCTGAGGTTCTAGTGTGGTGTCCCGCAAATAAGTTTATGGCGGTCGTTACTGGCATGGGATTCTTCGCTCCGGCAGCCTGCGCTCAGAATGACAATAGAAACGCGCGCTTCTGTCATTCTGAGCGCAGCGAAGAATCTCATTCCACCCCAGCGCGGTGCCCAAGTTACTTGCGAGACGCGACACTAGGTAATCACATATGCAACACCTGGCACCGGTATTGGCGTCACTGAACGGCCTCGCTGCTGGAGTTTTTCTGCTCAGCGCGTTCGGGTTGCTCGCGACCCGGCAGATACAAGGCTGTGTGCGCTTCTTCAGGTTGCAATCGCTTGCTCTGGTTGGATCAATTTTCCTCCTGGCAGTCGGGACGCCCGTGCCAGACCTGATTGCGGTCGCCTTGCTCGATCTCGCAATCAAGCCGCTGCTAATCCCGTGGCTCTTGCGCCGTTGCGTGCCCGAGGAAATCTTCCGGCGCCGCGAGATCGAACAGGTGTTCAATATTCCCGGTTCATTGCTGATCGCGCTGATTCTGACGCTAGCGGCTTATTTCCTGGCCGCTTCACTTCCACGCCCCGCGGTGGCAATCGCCGACATAAATGTTCCCTTCGGTCTCGCCGGGCTGCTGCTCGGGACGTTCATGCTGGCAGCGCGGCGGGAGGCTGTGCCGCAACTAATCGGGATTTTTGCAATCGAGAACGGCTCGTTATTCGCAGGCATGGCCATCGCGCCCAGACTTCCGTTGGTGGCGGAGATGGCTTTCCCATTTGACATGCTGATCGTCGCGCTGGTCATCGGAGTCCTTACACGCATCACGCATGAGCGAGTTAGCACAACCGAGGTCGGCGCGTTGCGAAGCCTGCGCGAGGGCGCTGCGAAATGAGCCTCTTCGCAATTCTGGTTCTGCCGCTGCTTGCGGCCTTGATTTCATCGCTTCCTCTCGGCCGCCGCGTGGCGCCAATTGCGGCGCTCTTGGCCTGCGTGGCGACTCTGATCTTCGCGGGTGCAGCGGCGTTGAAGGTGGCGGCAGGGGAGCGCGTAACAGCGGTGCCCGGTTGGGTTGAACTCGATGGCCTGGGTGCGCTGATCCTCGGGCTGGTTGCAGCGGTTGCAACAACAGCCGCTCTGTTTTCGTGGGGTTACACAGCCCGCGAAAAAGACGCGGGCCATCTGCGCCGCTATTACGCGAACTACAATCTGTTCGTTTTCTCTATGTTCGCCGTACCGATGCTTGTCGAACCGGCACTGGTTTGGACGGCGGTCGAGCTGACGACGATCTTCGGTATCTACCTGGTGGCGTTTGACAACACGGCTGAGGCCGTAGAGGCAGCATGGAAGTATTCCGTTCTGACAATCATGGGTGGCGCGATGGCGCTGCTCGGATTCATCGTGTTGTACAGGGCCACGCGTTTTGGTCCAGCACCCTTTACCTGGAGCGGGCTCGCAGCGCTTGCGCCCCGGGTTCCGCCCGAAGTGCTTGAATCATCCTTTCTTCTAATTCTGGTCGGCTTCGGCGCGAAGGTCGGGCTGGTACCGCTGCATACTTGGCTTCCCGATGCGCACAGCCAGGCCCCGACGCCGGTTTGTGCTCTGTTGTCCGGAATCAAGACCACTCTCGTTCTCTACGTGATTCTCCGGATGCTGCCGATTCTCAACGCCACCGGCCGGATCAACATCGATCGCTGGGCGATTGTCGTGGGTCTTCTTTCTGTCGGTATCGCTGCGTTTCTGATCCTGCAGGTGACTGACTATAAGCGCCTCTTCGCTTTTTCCACCGTCGAGCACATGGGAATCATCTTGACAGCGGCGGGCCTTGGCGGCGCTGCTGCGCATTACGGCGCCGTCTATCAAATTTTGAACCACTCCCTCACCAAGTCTTTCTGCTTTTTCGCCGCCGGCACTGTGCTCCTGTCCGTGGATACACGCCAGATTGCCGACGTGCGCGGATTGATACGGACCTCGCCGGTTGCGGGAGCGGCTCTCTTATTCGGTGGAATAGCGATCGCGGGTGCGCCGCCGTTGGCAGTATTTCTGAGCGAGTTCTCGATTCTGCGCGCCGGAATTGCCCGGCAGCAATACGTCGCGACCGGCTTGCTCGCCGCATTCGTGATCGTGGCGTTTTTCGGAATCCTTCACCACCTCAACCGCATGGTCTTCGGGCAGGCGGCGCCCACAGGCCCCCATCCGGTTCCGTTAAGGCTGCCGAGAAGCTGCGTATTAGCGCTGATTCTCGCCGGCGCGCCAATCCTTATATTGGGTGTTTATATGCCGCCGCCGATCCATCGCCTGCTGGAGATGGCTGCCGAAGGTCTTGCGAGGTAGGCAATGCCGGGTAGTTTGCAGCAGATTGCAGACCAGGCCGAGCGCCGATGGACCGGCAGGGTCCGGGCGAGTCTCAATGCCGCGCCGGATGCGGGTTGCCGGCTGGAGTGCGAGACGTCGAATCTCCCCGAGATTTGCAACTGGTTATTCTCCGGCCTGCGCTACAGTTTCGGCGGCATGATAGTGGAACAATTAAGCTGTTGGGAACTGCGATATGTGTTTTATGGCGGATCGGACGAGGGTTGGGTGCATGTAGTCACGTACCTGCCTGAGGCCAGCGACCGCGTACCCAGTGTAAGCAGGTTGGTTCACGCAGCGGATTGGCACGAACGCGAGGTCGAAGACGCATTCGGTCTCGTGTTCGAAGGCCATCCTCGCTTGGGCGACTTTGTGCTTCACAATGACGTGTGGCACGAAGGCGTGGCGCCGATGCGCAAGACCTTTGACGGATCACAGCCGGTGGCCCATCGCGAACCGGACTTGAATTGGAAGCCGCGCCGCATCGTCGAGGAAGAGGGCGCTTTCGCGATGCCGGTCGGGCCAGTGTATTCCGCCGCAACGGCGCCGGTCTATTTTCAACTGGAGACCGTGGGCGAGGACGTGATCCGTGCACAGCCTCGCCTGTTTTACGCTTACCGGGGGCTGGAAAAGATCGCAGAGGGCCGTCGAACCGAAGACCTATTGCTGATCGCTGAACGTATCAGCGGAACTTCAGCGTTCGCTCACTCGCTGGCGCTCTGTCAGGCCGTCGAGCGTTTGTGCCATATCGAAGTTCCGCAGCGCGCGTGCTCGCTAAGAATATTCCTCGCAGAACTGGAGCGTCTCCGCCATCACGTCGCAGCCATCGAGGGGATCTGCGAATCGACGGGTCTTGCGGTTGCCGCGGCGCAAGCGGGAATTCTCCAGGAGGACCTGCTGCGAATCTCAGGCGCTCTTACCGGTCACCGCTATCTTTTTGGGCTGAACGTCTTTGGCGGCTTGGCCGTGGATCTAAGCGATGCCGCATGCAGCCGCGCGGCGAAGGCAGTGGAGGACGTAGAGCGCAGGCTAGGGGCCCTCCAGAGCATTTTGAGCACATCGAGCAGCTTTCTCGACCGTCTCGAAGACGTGGGCACCGTTTCCAAATCGGATGCCGTCGGGTTCGGGCTTGTCGGGCCAGTCGCTCGGGCGTCGGGGCTTTCGCGCGACTTGCGCCAGGCGCAGCCATATTGCGGCTATGAGCGCGTTGAGTTTGAGGTTCCTCAAGAATCCGAGGGAGATGGCTACGCCCGATTGCGAATGTTCTTTCGGGAGGCTGAACAGTCCGCACATACCATTTCCGCACTAGTGCAAGCGATTCCGGCAGGACGCTTTCCACCGCCTAAAATCAGCCTGCGTCCGGGCGCTGCGCTTGGTTGGGCTGAAGCGCCCAATGGAGCGGCACTGCATTGGCTTCGTCTGGACAAGGAAGGTCTTGTCGATCGTTATCGGATCATCACGCCGTCGTTTTCCAACTGGCATGGATTCAGACTCGCGGCTGAAAGTTTCGCATTCCAAGATTTTCCGATAATCCTGGCAACCTTTGCACTCTCAGTTCATGAGAATGACCGGTAGCGGTGGAAAATATCATGAGCCAGTGGGTAATCAAAGGTCTCAGAACCGGCATCAAAAGCTCGCACTACCCTCGCGTCAAGGAGGACGTGCCCGGAATCGCTCCCGGCCTGCCAGAAGCGACACCGCTGCCCGCCGAGCGCGCGCAAGCGGTAGCGGCGCTATGTCCAACCGGCGCTCTCGAAGCAGCAGACCACGCAGTGAATGTGAAGCTGCGCCGCTGTGTCAATTGCTTCAGGTGTATGCGCAATACAAGTACCCCGATGAACTGGCAGTACGACTACGAGTGTGCACGTGCGGCCTCGGATCGCAGTGATCGCGAGTGGCGCCTCGGTAGCGCCTTCAGCCGCTCCGTTCACATTCTGGTTGTAGACACCGGCGACTGCGGGGCATGTCTCAACGAAGTCAAACAACTCAACAATCCTTACTACAATATGCATCGGCTCGGCTTTTTCCTTACGCCGACTCCGCGGCACGCCGATCTGCTGCTAGCGGTCGGCGCGCTGACGGAACACATGCGAGTGCCGCTGCGCAAG
>JAKAVX010000112.1 GCA_021827465.1 Deltaproteobacteria bacterium
GGCGCGGGGACCCAGGGCTGGTCACCGGGAACCGAGGCGGCAGCCTCGATGTCGGCTGTCGGCGGGATGCCGAAGCAGTTGATCGAGTCCTCCGAGCCGATCGCGGCGGTCGCGACCATGTCGCAGCTCATGATGGAGGACTACAAGACCCGGTTGAAGATGGATCCCACGATGCCGCCGGTCGAGGCCGCCAACGGCGCGACGCGCGAGGCGCTCAAGGCCTCGGGCGTTCTGACGCCGGGCGCGTTCCTATGGTACCGGCACGCCGGCTACAAGGAGGTCTGGGACAAGTACCTGGAAGATCCTTACACCGACAAAAAGATAAGCGACTACGCCGAAGACGCTCTGAAGCACGGATGGTGGGAGGGTTTCGACCACAAGGTAGAGCCCAAGGCGATGCTGGTTTCCGGATCGAATCCGCTGCGACGCCATCGCGGCGGCATGAATACCTATCTGAAGACACTCTGGCCGAAGCTCGAACTCATTGTGGTATTCGACACTCGATGGAGCACCACCGGCCTTTACGCCGACTATCTGCTGCCGGCCGCGTCTTACTACGAATACGCCGACGCCAAGTACTCGACTCCCGATACGCGGCTGCTCTGCTTCACCGATCAGTCGGTCCCGATGCAGGGTGAGTCGCGCTCCGACCGGCAGATAGCGCTCGGCATCCTGCGCAGCGTGGCGAAGCATCTGAAGGCGCGCGGCATCGAGAAATACATGTCGGGCGATCGCGAGATCATCGTCGACGATCTCTACTGGCGCGCGACCTACGGCAATCGTTACGGCGAGAGCAACGAGGACGAGGAACGGCTGGTTGACGACTGCCTGAAGGCCCTCGGCGGCATGGGATGGCTCTCCAGCCTCGACAACGAGGATCTGAGCCTCGCCAACATGCGCAAGAACGGCAAAGCCTGGCTCGCCGGCCGTCCTCCCTGGCACGGGATCGTGTGTCAGAGTTCGGACATGGTGCCCGGCGAGGTCCACGTTCCGATGCGCGATCAGGTGGAAAGAAAAATTCCCTACGCCACCACCACCCGCCGCATCGAGCTCTACATCGACCATCCGTATTTCGTCGAAGCTGACGAGGCCCTGGTTCGCTACAAGCGTCCGCCGAATATCGGCGGGCGCCAGCCGATGCGCCTTACCGGCGGCCACGTCCGATGGAGCATCCACGCCAACTGGCATACCTCCGCGGAGATGCTGAAGCTGCATCGCGGCGAGCCGTTCGCCTTCGTCAATGATTCAGCCGCCCGTGCAAAGGGGATCGCCGACCACGACTTCATCCGGGTCTTCAACGATTACGGAGAATTTCTGGTCAGAGTTAAGCTCACTCCGTGCGTGCGGCCGGATCAAGTTGTCATCTACCACGCGTGGGAGCCGTATCAACATCCCAATGGGATGCCGCAGGACGGACTATTGCCCGGTCCTCCGAAGGGTATCCATTTCGCGGGAGGCTACCGGCATTTCGAATATACGCTGTTCAGTTGGGCGCCTACTCAAAATGATAGGCAGACCAACGTCGCGTTCGAGCGGGCTGATTTCGAGGCGCACTGATGTCGAAAGTTGGAGGCGCCCTGCCTTCATGGTACTGGCCCGTGGGAATACCTCGCCGTGTGCCTGTCGTCCAGCAGCCGCTGAGCAAGGTTTTGCGCCAGCGTCTGACCGCGGCGGCCGCCGAACCGGCGGTCGTGCGCGGCGACCTGACGCTGAGCGGCGCCGAGCTTCTCGAACAAGTGCAGAGCGTCGCCGGCGGACTGCAGGCCTCGGCTTCCAAGGGCCCGTTCGCGGTCCTCGATCCAGACCCGCTCGAAAGCCTCGTCCTGTTGCTCGCCGGGCTGTTCGCGGGCCGTCAGATCTTTCTTCCCGAAAGTGATGATGGCCCCGAGCAATTGGCGTCGCGCCTCGCCGAGGCCGGGATCGTCACGGCGCTCACCGCCGGCGGTCTAGGTCAATTCGAGACGGCGGGCCTCGAGACGATTCGAAAGGCGGGGCTCAGCGGCGCCTACAATCAAACCGCCGGGCCGAAGCGCGCCGTCGAACCCGCCGTCCTCCTATCGTCGCGCCGCGGCGTCGTAAGCCATTCACACTTCTCGCTGTCCGCGATGGCGGCGTCGATGGCGGCGTTCATCCCCGAACTTCGCGAGGCAACTTTTGTATGGAGCGAGCCGGCGATCGGTTCGTGGGAGGCGTTGACCGGGATTTTGCTCGCCCTGCTTCACGGGATGCCGATCGTATTCACGGGGCTCGACGACTCGGCCGAGGAGTGGTCGCGCAAGCTGGAGCGGAATTTTTATCTCATGATGCATCGCCGTCAGGCCGACGCGATGCTGGCGAGCGGGCGCTCGGCGCCGATGGTTGCCGGGGCGAAGCACGTTTTCGTCTCCACCGGATGCTTCGATTCGCGATGGCGCACGCGGCTCGAGACCGAGTGCGGGCGCCCGATCTTCACCGTGTGGGGATTGCCCGAGCTGGGTCCGGTAGTCGCGCCCCATCCGACCTGGCTTCCTCCGCACGGCCACGGCTTTCCGCTGGTCAACGTGTCGCTCGTCCCGATCGATCCGGGCAGCGGACGGGTCTCGATCGTTCCGTGGGAGATGCTCGAGCGGGCCGAGATGGGAGTCGAGGCGTTGTCGGCGATGCTCGGCTATGCGGAGTCGGCGCGCAATGCTGGAACCAAGTCCGGCACCGCAATTCGCACGCGTCAGATAGGGAGCATGGATCACGTCGGCGTGGTGGTTCTACAGGACGAGGAGTCTGCGGGGGGCGACCATGCCCGCGGCTGAAACAAGGCTGCTCTTCGACGTTCCAAACGGGCGGCTCGTGTTTAGCGCCGACGCGCTCGACGCATGGGCGGAGCATCTTGCCTGGTCCTACGAGCTGATGGGTGTAAAGCGCGGGGCGACGATCGCCGTGCAGGACTTCGGCGGCAGCCCGATTTCCTTTCTCGGCTCCGCGCTCCTGATGCCGGGACTCGGGCGCGGCGTGGCCGAACGATTGGGCGGCCGCTTCATCGGGTTGGACGCTTCCGCCGAACGCGTGACCCTGACCCCGGCGGTGCTCGATCAGGTCGCGGTTGACGTGCTGGTGGTTCGCGCCGACGTCGCCGCGCTTCTAGCCGCCGAAATCGGCAAGAAGGGCCGAAACGGTTCTGGAAGTTCGCACGTGCGCACCGTCGTCGCCTTCAGCGACGAAGACCCGTCGCCCACGCGCGGCAGCGGCGCGCCCTGGCGTTACTTTCTTCACGTGCCGTCGAGCATGCTGATGGCGCCGCAATGCAGCGCCTGCGGATACTTCCATCTGCGCGCCGGAGTCTACCGCCTCGACGGCGCCGAAGTATCGAACCTGCTCTACGACAATGCGCCAGCGTGGCGCCTACCCACGTCGTGGAGCCAGACACCGGGAGGCTGCGCTCTCGGTTCGGAAGACTCGACAATATCGCCCCTGGCCTGGACGCAAGGTGGTTGAACAGGGATGAGTGAAAATTCGCAAACGCGGGGCTGTTCCGGCGAAATCGAGCGATGGCCGCAAGCGCAGCTCGAAAGCTGGCAGCTCGCGCGGCTCGGCGAAGTCGTGTCGCACGCCCGCGCAAACGTTCCCTTCTACCGCACGCTCTGGTCGCAGGCGGGGTTTGGTGAAAACGAGATCAAATCGCTTCGCGATTTCGAGCGCATCCCGATCGTCGCCAAACAGGATCTGATCAAGGCGCGCGGAAGTTGGGCTAACCGGGCCGACGGCCAGGTCGGTTTCAGCACCCGCGGAACCTCGGGCGAGCCGCTCGTGCTCTGGCTCGGAACCGAGGAGGAGGAAATGTACATCCGGCCCACGATGCGTGGTTTTCGATGGGCCGGCTTTCGGCCCGGCATGACAGCGCTCCTGATGAGCCCGGTGTGGCATCGCCTGGCCGCGTGCGAGGCGCACGCGGTGGCCCGGCTCGGCGGCAACTGCGCGTTTTTCTGGGGAAGTCTCGGCCCTGACAACATGGATTCCTTCCTGCGCACTCTTACCTCGGTTCGCCCCGAGTTCGTCACCACGACAGCGCCGTTTCTGCTCGCGATGGTCCGGCGCGGCGCGCAGGGCGGACTTGCTCTTGCCGAAGCCTTCCGAAGCGTCGAGTCGGTGGTCGCGGTCGGACTGCCGCTCACCCCGCGGATGCGCGAGTTTCTGACCGAGCGGCTCGGTGTCGGCGACGTCTTCGAGCGCGCCGGCACCCAGGAGGGCGCCGCGCTCGACGATTGCCGCCTGCACGCGATGCCTCACGTTCACGAAGACGTTTGCTACCTCGAAGTCGTCGACTCGAACGGCGCGCCGGTCGCGCCCGGCCAGCGCGGGCGGCTCGTGGTCACCAAGCTTGCCGTGGCGGGCAGCGTCTTCGTGCGTTACGACACGGGCGATATCGCGGCGTTCGCCGCTCTTCCGTGCAAGTGCGGATGCGAATTCTCAAGGCTCAAGATCTACGGGCGGCCGGAAAGCAGCGTGATGGTCGGCGATCGGATGATAACCGCCTACGACGTTCGCATCTGCGTCGAAGAGGATTCCGCCCTGCTCGGTCGCAACGTGCTTCTGATTCGTGACCGGTCGGCCGCGTCCGGCGTCCTGACGATCGCTATCGAAGGCGACCGATGCGACTCCGGGGGGCGTACCGAGGAAAGGCTTCGCGGCGAGATCGGCGTCGATCGCGTGAAAATTGTCTGGCTCGGCGGCCTTCGAATCAACTGGGGATTTCGCCAAGTTATCGACGGCCGCGAAATCGGGATGTCAAATGGATAAGCCGCACAATATCAAGTTGATGCTCCCGACCAACTGGGATCCCACCCTGGTCCGGCGCATCGCGCCCTTCGGACCGGAATACATCTACGGCAGCCTTCCGGGCGAGGCGACGCTTCGCCCCGCGTTTGTCCTGTCGCAGGCCAACGAGGACGACATCGCGCAGCATATAGACGAGGCAGCGGGACACGGGATCCGATTCATCTACGTGATGAACGCGACCTGCCTCGGCAACAAGGAATATTCGGAGGAAGGACGCGGAGAACTGCTCCAGCGCCTCGAATGGGTGGCCGAGATCGGCGCGGCGGGCGTGGTCACCGCGAATCCGTTCCTGATGGAACTGATGCGCAAGCATTTTCCTTCGCTCGAACTGCACATCTCGGTGCTCGCCTCGGTCGACGACCCGCGCAAGGCGAAATTCTTCGAAGGCCTCGGCGCCTCGGTGATTCACCTCGATCCGCAGGTCAACCGCGACTTCCGGCGCCTTGGTGCGATTCGAAAATCGGTCGGATGCCGGCTTTCGCTGGTGGTTAACGAAGGGTGCCTGCTGAGTTGCCCGATTCGCCAGTATCACTCCAACATGATTTCGCATTCGGGCGAGAGTATCGCGGACAGATACTATGTTGACTACTGCTATTACCAGTGCTCGCTGAAAAAAGTCGACGATGCGGCTGAATATCTGCGCTCGCCATGGGTCCGCCCCGAGGATCTCAGTATCTACGAAGACCTGGGGATGGACCTGTTCAAGGTCGCCGGCCGAGAGAAGATGGGCGAGGGCCCCAGTTCGCATACCGATTGGATAGCGGCGGCGGCGGGAGCCTATCATTCGCGCCGATGCCGCGATATCGCGCAACTGCTGGTTGGAATCCAGCCGCCGATGTCGCTGATGGGCGATCCTCCCAAGGCGCTTCAAGTACGTATCGACAGCCGCAAGCTCGACGGCTTTCTCAAGTTCTTCCGCGACGACCGATGCTCGCTCGATTGCGAGCGATGCGATTACTGCGAGCGATGGGCCCGGCGCGCGGTCTCGGTCAGGGGACGGACCGAAGCGTGCGCCGACGAGCTTGCGTCCGAGCTCGAAACGATTCGGGCCGGAAGCTATCGGAGTGGCCGGTGATAACCCTCGAACTTAAAATCCTGGTCGCACTACACCTGTTGTTCGCGGCAATCTTCGTCGGCTCGAACGTATTCCTGGATTTCCTGCTCACGCCGCGGCTCGATCTGATTCCGCCGGGCCAGGCAGCGCGTCTAGGCGATCGGCTCGGAACCGACTTCGCGATTCTGAATTGGATAACTCTGGTCGGCCTTCCGCTGAGCGGACTCCTGATGCTGTGGCGCCTTGGCACTATCAGGGAGCTTGCCTACTTCGCCTTCTACCGCAGCGGCTACGGAATCGCTCTATGCACGATGATCGCGATCTGGGCGACGTTGATCGCCACCGCCAGCGTGCTGACCTTCTACCTGCGCCCGCGCGTGGTCGTGAAGCTTCCCTACGACGCAAGCCGGCAGCGGGTCGAGGGAGCACGGCAGGACGCGATGCGCTACGCAAACTGGATGCGATGGCTGGCGCGTTACAACGTGGTGGTTTCGATGCTGGCGATAGTGGTCGGCGGATTTCTCAGGTTCGGAGGCTTCGCGTTTTGAAGATCGCCGCGACATCTGAAGCCGCTTCAACCGCGCGCCCGGCGCTCGCTGACCGTTTCGGCAGGATCAAGAAAAAGCTCAGACTCTCGCTCACCGATCGATGCAACTACCGGTGTCTGTACTGCATGCCCGAGTGTCCGGTGTGGAAACCGCGCGCCGATATTCTTCGTTTCGAAGAGCTTCACGCGCTGGTCGGACTGTTCGTCGGAAAATTCGGTATCGAGCAGGTGCGGATTACCGGAGGCGAGCCGCTGGTGCGCCGGGGCGCCGCTCGGTTCGTCGGGATGCTGCAGAGCTTGCGTCCCGCGGGGTTGGAGCGCGTATCGCTCTCGACCAACGGCGCGATGCTTTCGCGTGCGGCCGGGGCGCTTGCCGCGGCGGGACTCGACGATGTGAACGTCAGCCTCGACGCGCTTTCACCCGCGCTCTTTTCCAGCATGACCGGCGGCGGACGAGTGAGCGACGTCCTTCGCGGCATCGAATCCGCGCGCAGGGCGGGACTTAGGGTGAAGCTCAATGCGGTGGTAATTCGCGGCTTGAACGAGAATGAAGTCGTTCCGCTGACCGAGTGGGCGGTCGCCGAAGACCTGCCGCTCAGGTTTATCGAGTTCATGCCGCTCGACGGGCGCGGTTTCTGGAGCGAGGACAAGGTCGTTGCCGAAAAAGAGATCCTTACCCTCGTATCCGAACGATTCGACGTATCGGCCCTGCCGCGCACCAACGATCCCGCGTCATATTATCTGCTCGACTCGAAGTTCCAACTGGGGATCATCGCGACGGTATCGAATCCGTTCTGCGCCAGTTGCGATCGCGCGCGCCTGACCGCCGAGGGACGGTTGTTTTCGTGTCTGTTAGCGTCTGCAGGAGTCGATCTGCGCGAGGAGCTTCGCGCTGGGCGCCTCGACGCGCTCGATTCGCTCGTGCGCGAGGCGATTTGGAACAAACCGGCGGGATTTATCGAACGGCGCGGTCGTGGACGCGGGGAAGTCAGCATGAACGTTCTCGGCGGATAGGAAGCCGCCCTTGCCGCCGGCGATTTTCGATGGCCCGGCGGACTACGATGAGGAAGATCGATGAACACGTACCTGAATCCAAAAAATCCGAACCGGATACTCGACCGCGCCGCAGCCGGCGAGAGGCTTTCCGCTGACGAGATTC